>JBEQBT010000077.1:0-12930 GCA_041639705.1 Clostridiaceae bacterium
AATTGCAATGTTAATTCTGCAGCACCTTAGTTTCCTAAGTTTCAGAACTAAAGGTGAATATTCCTCTAAACAGTGCTTTTTGAATTCTTCCTTACTTACTCCTGGTTTTACCTTCAATAAAGTTGTCAGTTTTACAGGATTCTCCATAATCCAACCTCCATATTCTATTAATTTATGAATCTATTGGTAATGATACTATTTATTATATAATGTTACCAACAATTAATCAAGAATTTTCGTATTTTTCAAAATTTTCAACTTAATTTATCGGGGTTGATAGCACCAACCATCAGCCTGCTGCAAAACTCCAGTCTGACGTACAGAAACCACATATAAGGCTTACTTAAATCGAGTGAGTTTGCGTAACAAAACAAAGCTAAATGCTATCTTGATCCAAAGACTCATGAGTTTAAAATTATCATATTTAAATCAGGAGCAGAGAATATGATGGATGAAATTATTAACCCAATAAGAAAGGAAATTGACGAAGTGGAGTGAAACCCAGGTACTGGCTGCTAAAACTCGAAAAAGAAATATGGCATATTATAAAATGCGAGTCGATTTACATTTAATGTTAATTGACTCGCACAAAAGTGTTCACTTAACTCACTGATATGATTCATACAAACGGTACTCTGTATTTTTTCCTTTTCCAATAGGCACAATTAGCTTTGCTTCAACCATTTCATTTAAAATTTTAAGTGCCCTCGTCTGCCCTACCCCTAGAATACTTTGAGTTTGATTTCTGGTAATGCTTCCTTGATTCATAACTGCATTCATTATAGTTTGAAACTGAGGATTAGATGAATTCACATTTAATATCCTTCCAGGGCTATTCTTATTTATACTGCTGTCGGCTAAATAATTCAAATTCGGCAAAACGACTTGAAAGGCTCCATCTGTAGCTTTTATTGAAGGTTGAGCTTCGTTATCTTTATAGCTTGATAGTATTTTAGTAATCCCTGTTCCATATGCCTCTATAAGTCTTAAACGATAGAAGAAATTTGCCAGTTTTTCATTTCTGGACTGAGATACTCCAAGCAAAATAGCCTCAATAGACAAGCCAGGAACCAAACCACCAAGGGATGTAAACTCTATGCGATCATCATAAACATTAATTAACGTACTTCCACTGAAAGAGTATTCACGATGTACTATGCTATTTAATAATGCCTCGCGAATAGCCTCAAGTGGATAATCCCTTGTATCAATTCTTTCCAGTCCTGAAAAAGTTGCCTTTGTCCTATTCAACAAATCAATATATTCATAGGCTTCAGAAAGCTGCTTTAGTAATGAGCCGTGAAATTCTCTGCGATCCTTAAAAACATTCTTGCCAGCCCCCTCAAAGTAAGCAATTTTTATAGAATGGACACATTGATCTGATAATAGTAATCCAAGGTTTGTGTATAATCCATCATCTCCAATGATTCCCAAAGTAGTCATCTGAACCGAACCAAACTCTAAACCTCGCTTATTCATTTCTTTTGCCATATATTCAAATGCCAAATCTTGATTAAAGGATCTAACCTTTTCATAAGTATCACCATCAGTTTCTTTGATCATCTGCCTGATTGCATCCTCAGAAGCAGGAACAGAAGCACTCCCTTGACGCACATAAACCCCGGAAGGCTTTAATCCTTTATCTGCCAAATAATAAGGCCTGTCAACCCCTCGCTGTACAGATATCCTTATTACTTTTTTATTCTCTATAGTTTCTATTTTATAGTCTACAAACAAGGTAACATCCGGTTTTATTGCATCTCTTACAGCATTGCCTGCCTGCAGCATAACTTCATCGGGAGTTTCTACTCCAATCACACTTCCATTATCCGATATACCGATATAGATTGTTCCACCCTTTGTATTTGCAAATGCAACAACTTCTTTTTTGATGTCTGAAACATAAGTTTCCTTTAACTCTATACTGCTGCTTTCTTCAAACTTCATAATAATCTCCTCACATTCTATCACATACTATCACTTTCTATCACTTTTCTATCACTTATACTATCACTTTATAACAGCATTATCAAGAAAAATTATTCTTCTTTTTATTATCAAATTCTACATATTTCTGTGAAACAAAATGTCCAAGGTAGTCTGACGATGTTACCGAAAACGAATAACCTTCCTAATCAATAGCTTATATCTGATGAGGCTGGCACCCTTGAATCCCCTATTTTCGCCGTCGGTGATTGCGTCAGAGCATTGCTTTGCTATGCCGTCAAGGGTGGCGTGAATTACAGGCAAAAGTTCTTTTATGAGTATCTAAGGCAAAACTAGGCTTTATTTTTTGGGTTTGGTTTTTTCATAGGCTACTTTACACTACCAAAACTTGGTATCTATTATTATGTGATTCTATACAAAGAATATATTAAATCTTAAGAATGGTAAATTAATATTGCATGAAAAAACCTGCAAATTAGCAGGCTTTACATAATATTTATATGTAATATCTTATAGTAAGTGATGCTCCTCTACCTTTTGGCGGTGCACAAAGTATTTCATCCTTTGCTTTTTTCATAGAGTACATCACTTCACAGCACATAGGCATTCTATGATTTCTTCCCGGATATCCACCAACTTGTCTATGAATATCCCCTGATTTAATATCGATATATTCCTCTCCCTTTAATTTTGCTTCATTAATGTTATTCATAATTGCTTCTTTAAAGTCTTTAGAATTCATAATCAAACCACCCTTACTAATTTTTATCTATATTATATATCATATTTTTTTATATTTCTTGTAATAAGAGTATTGTGATCTTGAGTTTATTATTTTGATTAATAAACAGTAGGAAGGTTGACAACACTGCATTTTGAGAATACTACTCTAAGCCTAAAGCTGTTTTTGTAGTTTAATGTCGAAATATTTTTATTAAACGATATAATTTTATTAATGATTCTCATATAGCATTCACTATATAATTTCTTATGAGTTTGCACCTAACAAAATGGGTCACAAAAATTAATTCCACATCTTCAAAATATTCTCTAAATATACTTACAAGAATCATCCACCTTTTCAATTATCTTTTGTTTCTTAGTAGTATATATCTTTTATTATGGCTTTATATTCTTCACATCAACTTGCATCCTCAGAAAAAAAGCTCTCATCCTCACTTAATTTTTCTTCTTTCATTTCATTCATTTCTAATTTTACATTTTCTTTATAAACATACTGAATATCTAGAGTTTCAAGTGCTGCTCGGATATAGGTTCTTACTGTTGTTGATCCCAATTTTGATATCAATTCTTTCGAATTAAACTCCGGTATCCAGTGATATGATTTGCCATGAAGTGAAGCAATCCCGTTTAAAAGCTCAAGTAAACCTTCTTCAGTTGCCGGATAAACTTTAGGATTTATACTGCTTACAGCTTTATTAAAAAACTCTTCTATTTGATCCTTAGCAGTTTGACCAAATTTAGAAGCTGCAACTTCTGGCATTTTATGTCTGTCATCATTAACGCCACCATACCATGTATCATCTTGAAGCCTTGTTGCTGCAGCAGCAATAGTATATATTGGGTATTTCATCTCATTAGTCCAATTTAACAACCAATTTAAATTCATATAAGCCTTGAGACGTGCAAGTCTTCCCAAACGTCCCAATAGCTCTACTTCATCAATTAAAATTACCCAACCTTTATATCCACAAAACCTAATCGCATCAGCTAATACGCCAAAATATGCTGATGCATGATCATTTACCTTGAAATTTTCGGTTAATACAAGGCTTTCATGGCGACTAGACCTATGTATTCTCTTAAAATCCTGCATAGGGATTTTAATACCCATTAAATCACTATAAAGCATATCTTGTTCTTCTCCAGATGTATAAAAATAATCCTCCAAAACGATTGCAGGTAACCTATTAACATAACGTTTTACTTCATATATCATACTATCTGGTAAATCTGATGCTTGCTTTTGGTTTAAAGCCCTCTGTATTCCTGATACATTTGAGTCCGGAGTTCGTACACGTGGACCAACTTTCTTATAAAAATCAAATAAGTTATGACAAGACACTTCTCTGCTTAATGAAACTCTGCTTACAGCAAAACCCATATCTAATGCTATATGCTCAACAGTTGTAAGCACATGTGTTTTACCCTGACCATATTGACCCCATACAAGTTTCCCCATAGGTCTGTTTCCAAATTGAAATTCTTCTAAATCCCTAACTATATTTACAGTAATATTTTTTCTTATATCAGGCAGCTCTCTTGTTGAATTTCTTGTTGGAACACCAGCCCTTAATGATTCTAATGCAAAAATAGCATTTAAATTTTCAGATTTATTAATATCCATACTATGCTTCCTCCCTTTCAGCCAACATAGCATTTTCTATGACTGCCGCTCGCAATTTGCTATACCCATCCAGACTAGGAATATTATCTGAGTATTTTCTCTTTAGCCCATATTTTTGAAATTTACTTAAAAAGTATGAATATATATCATTAGAATCTATTTTTTCAAGTTCCTTAAGATGAGCATCTACATCAACTATATCAGAAAACGGATTAAACCGTTCCGATGGCACCAAGCCTGTTTGCAACCTCATCCATAATGCTTCATAGCTTTTAAATCCTCTCTTATCATCTTTAATTAAGCTCTTTTTTCCAGCTAAAATTAATAAGAACTTATTTAATAGTTCTGAATCATCGATAATTTGTCTAAATAATTCGCAAGTATCCTTAACAGCATTTGCTGTATATACAAATCTCCCACTTTCAGTATTTCTTTCAGTCATAACTTCAACATCATCAATAAGTACTACTAGTCCTGCTATATTTGATATATTTAATAAGCATATAAGTGAATTAAGCCAATATCTGGCATTAGTTTTTTTCAAAATTTCAAATAGTGAACTTGCTTGTTTCTCATTACGTTGGAGTTTTTCTCCCTTAAGCCATTTTATAGCTATTTTTGTCCCTTCATCTTCTCCAGTAATTAATTTTTCTCTTGCCACAGTAAAAACAAAAGTGTAGAAGGATGGACCAAAGTCTACATTTTTAAAACTTCTTCCAACTGCTTTTCTTATTTCTCTTTCAGCATCATATCTGTTATAGCCTTCTTCAATTATCAAAGGGAGCAGCTTCCCAACCCCATTGTATTTTTCTTCATCATATCCCATTTCCTTTGCTACTCTAATACACAATCCCTTTATTCCTTTCTAAGCTTACCAGCAACCAATATCATACGCTGTTCATTTTCGTTTAATGATATTTCTGTAAAGGGCTTTCCATTAAAAAACTCTACAATATTCTCTTCTGCGTTTTTATTTGAAGCAAACTTGTCTAAGTAAGACTGATATATCTCTTTTATTTGTTGTTTAGACAAAGTCGAACAATAAGACACGTATTTTAGTGTCTGCCAAGTTACATCCTTACCTGTATCATCAAGCTTGTTTTCAATTATTACAAGTGTTCCTATCATATCAAGAGCAAGAAGATCAAGGCGTTCGTAGGTATCATTGAAGCCATCAAATTCTTTCTGAATAATTATCTCTGAGATTACCATAATTGCATCTCCTTAAGACCACCCATTCGTTTTTACTGGTTATACCTTAAAGCTTATATGATATATTTTTATACAAATATTCTAGTTCCCTCCTGTTAAGTCATATTTTTATATTTACTTATTATAACC
This sequence comes from Clostridiaceae bacterium, assembly GCA_041639705.1. GTDB lineage: Bacteria > Bacillota > Clostridia > Clostridiales > Caloramatoraceae > JARDZI01. The sequence continues at coordinate 5,657 of JBEQBT010000077.1, forward strand.
TATTTGAAAAAAGGTGCCAGCCTCACAATTGAATTCAAAAGAATAACTTCTTTCTTGATATATTAATACGGGCAAGTTTTATCTACAGGGTTGCTGCGGCTGAGTTTACTGAAGTAATTTATCACTAATCCCCTAAGTTCGCTTAGAGTTTATTATTATTTGTATTAATTTCGCCTTTAAAATTGGAATCTCGTTCTCTAAAGTAAACCATACGTCTCCCATCTTTAGAGTTTGGTACTTATGTGCAGTAATATCTCTCATTCCTGCAATACCTCGCCACGGAATGTCGCTATAAGCTGACTTAAACTCATCAGTAAGATTTTTCACAAGTTCGCCAATGTTTATAAGTGTCATGCATGTTGCTCGTTTAGTTTTTTCATCAACCATAAATCCTTCTAAATCAAATCCATCAACAATTCCCTCTATCACAACTATCTCAGAAAGTGTCTTTTTTATTATTTGAAAATCTTTATTGTTCATAAATATCAATCACCTTATTTATTTTTATTAAAGAATCTTCATCGATAGGTGCATGAATCAAATCTACTTCTTTACGTAATCTGTTTTTGATTTCTTCTTTTATATTGTATAACATAATTAATGAAACATTTGCAGATAAAAATTCCACGAGTAGATCTATGTCGCTGTCTTCATTTGCATTGCCATCAGCATATGAACCAAATAATGATATTTTTTTTATTGGATATTTAATTACAATATCATTTATTGCTTCTCTAATATTAATCTCAGTCAACATCCTGAACCACCCTCTTCGAAATTTGGTAAAACTACTCTAATTAAAGTATACCACATAAATTACATTTATAAACTACTTTAGCAGCGATTGTTTGTGATTTGTAATCTTTTGTATAACTCATATGGCTGCCATTTATTAACTAAAAAAGATACCCCTGCTGAGAGGTACCTTTAGAACTACATACATGTAAATCCCTAGATGGAAAACTCGTAATTGTGAAATTATTACATAATTTCTATGTGAAAGCCAAATTATTTATTGTAATACTTAGCCTTGTCTGCACCGTTAAATAAGTCAATCTTTTGATATATGACTTCTTTCATAGCTGCAATACATGGTGGATATATTGCATTTGGTTCACGAATGCTGTCATCCTGTAAAACTTCTCTACATTTTCTATAAAATGCTTCCTTAATATCACTTGAGATGTTTATCTTAGATACTCCTAGTTTTACTGATGTAGCGATTTCATCATCTGGATTTGCAGAACCTCCATGTAATACAAGCGGAATATCAACTGTTTCTCTTAAAACCTTCAATAAGTCTAGTTTCAATTCAGGTTTCATGTTTTTTGGATAAATACCATGAGCTGTACCAATAGCGATTGCTAAAGTATCAACTCCTGTTCTTTCTACAAATTCTTTTGCCTTCTCTGGGTCAGTGTATATAATTTTTTCGGCCCCATATTCTCCACCATTCCCAGTAGTACCTATTGTTCCTAGCTCAGCTTCAACTGATACATTTACTGGATGAGCTACCTCAATGACCTTCTTGGTTATTGCAATATTCTCTTCAAATGTCATATGTGATGCATCAATCATTACTGAAGTAAAACCACATTTTATTGCACGTATAATCTGTTCAAAGGTTGCACCATGATCAAGATGTATAACTACTGGAAAGTCCGCCTTATTTGCTTCCTCAATAACGCTTGCAACAAAACTATCTTCAACAAAGGACAATTCATCAGGATGTATTGCAATAATAACAGGCGATTTCTTCTCAGCACAAGCTTCCATAACACCCTTTAGAATCATGCTACTGCTTGTATTGAATGCTGGGACTGCAAAATTATTTTTCTGTGCAACTGTAAGTAATTTCATCATATTCATTAACATAATAATATTCTCCTTTAAATTAAGATATTTTTAATATTTTTGTATTTTTAACTATTCTTACCTGCTGAACCCGATAATCTTATATAATATTGGACTAACTTCACACTATCTTTCTCAATCTGTTCTATCAGCGAGAAGAAATTTATATCTGGATCTTTCTCCAACTGAGTTTTCACACTGTCACGACATGCATTCATGAAGTCACAACCAACGTTTATTTTATTAATTCCGTATTTTACAGCACCTTTGATATTGACTTCTCCAGAACCAGATCCTCCATGAAGCACAAGAGGCATTTTTGTCAGTTCCTTTATCTTTTTTAAACGTTCAAAATCAAATTCAGGAACCATTCCATCTGGATAGTTACCATGTGACGTACCTATAGAAATCGCAAGTGCATCTATGCCGGTTTCCTCTGCAAAACGCTTTGCCTCAATCGGGTCTGTGTACATATCATCTGAAGAGAATTTGCAACCCTCGGTTGCACCTAGACATCCTATTTCGCCTTCAGCACTAGCGCCTAAAGCATGTGCATATTCTGCAATTTCTTTTGTCATTTTTATATTTCCTTCTAAATCAAATCGAGATGCATCCACCATAACAGAAGAGAAGCCATCGTCTAACGCCTTTTTTAAATATCCAGGTTCCTGTCCATGATCAAAGTTTAAGGCAACATTTACACTTGCTCTATTAGCTAATGTTTTTACAATAGGAGTTATCAATTCACTGTCGCAATGATTGATCAGATGGTCCTGATACAAATTGACAATAATAGGAGCCTGCTCTAATTCAGCTGCTGCGATGACTGTTCTTGCTGTCTCCACATTGAAGCAGTTTATTGCCATTACAGCATAATTTTCTTTATTAGCCTTGTCTAACATTTCCTTCATAGAAACATACATAATTATCTCACCTCTCAAAACTGGGTTAAACTAAGCTTGTTAATTTAACCCAAAAATAAAATTACCTAATGTTATTAATTTGATTTGATACTGGACAGGTCAAGCTCGTCCTCTTCAACATTAATTATTTCATCTGTTGCATCTTTCTTAAGAACTACCAACAACAGTGCAGTTACCAAGGATCCAACTCCTAAAGCAATCAAGAAACCTAATGGATTTTCCATGGCTGGTACTATGAACAAGCCACCTGATGGCACTGGCGATCCTACTCCAAGTAGCATTATAAGCGCTCCACCAACCGCAGCTCCGATTGAACAAGAAGCTATAACCCTGAGAGGATCTACAGCAGCTATTGGGATTACACCTTCTGTAATCATGGCAACACCCATTGGGAATGCGATCTTTATGTTGTCAGATTCACTCTTGTTGTACCTGGATTTCTTCATCAGCCAGGATAAAGTTACACCGAAGGGAGGTATCATGGATGCAACTATCTTAACTGCTTCAGGCCCATATATTCCATTTGCCAGCAGTCCATCAGCAAACAGTGATGCAACTTTGTTTACAGGACCACCGAAATCGAATGCAGCCATAGCACCCATAACAATGCCAAATATGACTTTTGATCCCTGATTCATTGTTACAAGAAATGTTTCAAGTACTCTTGAACCCGCAGCAATTGGTCCACCAATTACAAAGAACATTACAAGACCTATAACAACAGAAGAAATTAAAGGTATTATCATCATTGGCATAAGTCCTTGAGCCCACTTTGGAACTTTCAAATTCTTCTTTAAGTATTTTACAAAGTAACCAGCAAGGTAACCTCCAAGCATGCCACCTAAGAAACCTGCACCCATTGCATTAGCAATCATACCCATTAAGAGACCAGGTGCTATACCGGGTCTGTCTGCAATGGAATACGCAATTGCTGCACCCATTATTCCTGGTAACAACTGCATACCAAAAACACCTAAAGTAACTGCTGCTTGCCATATTGTATAGGGAGCTTTGTAATCTGAAATCAACGAAGGATTCCCACCTAATAAATTACCAATTGCTATGAGAAGACCTGATGCCACTACTAGAGGCAACATGAAGGAAATACCTGTTAATGCGTGCTTTTTCAATTGAAGTTTTTTCAACATTTTAATTTTTCCCCCTTATAAATAAAATTATTGCATTACCCGAAGGACTTTTTACAAACCTAAGTCTTGTTGAATCTTAGTAATTAAACCTTTTGGTGATTTAATTACTAAAGATGTAGGAACTTCATAAATCTTCTTCCCTGCAAATCGTTCACCGCCGCTTACTTTAATATCTGTTGCGATGATAACCACATCGGCAGCTAAGATATCAGACGCTTTTAGCTCATTCTCAGTACCAATTGTTCCCTGAGTTTCAATATGAACCTCATGTCCCATATCAGTTGCCGCGCGCACTAATTTTTCCCTGGCAATATAGGTGTGTGCTATTCCGGATGTACAAGCTGCAACTCCAACAATCTTCATAGGGTTCCTCCTTTCTGGGTATTATCGCCTGTGAAAATATTATAAATTTCTTCAGGCGTTGAAGCTATTTTCAACAGCTCACAAACCTCGTCATCCCCTAACTTGGTGGCAACTTGTGAAAGCAACCGAATGTGGGTGCTGTTTTTATCCACATCAGTCACTGCAAATAATATGATAAAATTTACTGGCTTATCATCTAGAGACTCCCATTCTATTGACTGTTTTGTTCTTCCAATTGCTAAGGATGTTCTTTTGACAAATTTTGATTTACCATGAGGAATAGCGATTCCATTACCAAGGCCTGTTACTCCTAATGTTTCCCTATAGTTAACATCTTCAATAAACGCATCCATTTCAGCTAATTTACCAGCATTAAACAACATTTGTGTCAATTCACGTATAGCTTCTTCTTTGGTAGTTGCAACCATTTCAAGATTAATAGTCTCACTAGTAATAACTCCTGCTAAATCCATTGTCATCACTTCTCTTTCTCCTTTATTCAGTGTAAAAAAGTTTTTAACATCTCGGGTTTTATTACATTTGTTCAAATAATACATATGTTGTTTGTTTCGATACAAATGATAAACCTCAGTCAAAATATTAAGTATTTGATTTGTATCATTCATAACTAGGTAAAACACAACTTCCCTTTTGTTTTCTCCATGGTCATTCAAGGATAACATCAAATTCTGCTCACAAGATTTAAAAGATATATAAACCTTTAAATATGAGCCAAAACAAATTTCTTCAAATTTATACTTTTCTTTATAACGGGAAGCTAGCATACTACTGATTGTTTCGTTTGAGTGATTGAAATAGATTGATTCTTCCAGAAGCATTTCATTTATAAAGTGCAATTGGACATTTTTCTTGATTTCTACAAAAGTTTCTTCCTTTACGATATTTGTAATATTTTCAATGTCCTTGGTATTCAGGAATGCCGAAACTAAAATAAAAGGTTTTTCTTTAATATTCAAGTGAATGGTTGATATTATAAGGTCAATATCATTTAAATCCCTTAGTTCTAATCTTTGTGCCGATAGCACATCCACAATCTCCAATTGAGGAAAAGCCTTTTTTATCTTAGTCGTGAGAAGTTGTGAGGTTCCATAACCACTTTGGCAAACTATTATGACTTTCCTTTGTAAATTGGTTCTTTCAAGCGCTGCTTGGAAGTACATAGTCAAATATCCAATCTCATCAATACTTATGGGCTTCAGATTATATTCATTGCCTAGCAACGACACAGCAGCCTTACAAATATTCAAAGACTCGTTATATTGCTGTGTTATTTCCAGAAGAAGTGGATTACGTATTTGAATGTTGTAGTCTAAACGATTTAACATTGGTCTTATATGGAGTAATAACCCCTCCATTATTGTGTCATCTATCAACAAATCCTTCTGAATAATTAGAGAAATGTAGCTTATCAATTTTTTTGCAATGTGATTGGCATTGTTGTTATAATCATCAATATCTGATTTTTCAATTTCAGTTAAATTCTCTTCAAAACCAGATGTTATTAAATATTGATATACATAATATACTTCTGTCTCAGGCAATTCAATTTTACAGAATTGATTTAGCTGGTCAACTAACCATTGAGCCACTTCATAAGATTTATTGGATTTAATTATTTTATCATTATAAATTAAGAAAGCTTCTACTTTCTTGCCTTCCGAACCTCTTTTTAAGGAAATTAAAATATGTGTCAATAAATTAATGTAATATGGATCACCCATCTGATAAGAGTACTTCTTTTCCAAATCTTCAATCAACGAACTCACAAATAAGATCTTGTCATTCTCGAACAGTTCCTGTAACCCCTTCATTGTTGATGTATCCAAGCGGAAAGACAACTTCTGCATTGAACTTATCTTTTCTCCATCATTACTATAATACTGAACCAAAGAAGCGATTGCCTTCCTAATATTCACCTCCTGTCCTGTTACCTTTGTTCCATTGACAGTTTTGCATAAAGACAGTTCAAACTGGCTTAGCCAATCTTCTACATATTTTAAATCATTAGTTATGCTTGCTTTGCTTACATAATATTTATCAGAAAGCTTTTGGATGGATGTCCCTTTGTTTGAAACATCAAGTAGTATTTTGATGATCTCAAATCGACGTTCACTAATAGAAATCTTTCTAGCATCTTCTTCCTGGAATTGCAAGTCATTTAGTAACGATAGATTGTTTTTGAATTGTTTTTCAATCAGAACACCTCTACCTGTTTTAACGTCAATTGTTACACCAAATTCTTTAAGATGCTTTTCAATTATTCTCAAATCTTTTTGTAGGGTCTTGTCTGATGTTTTCAATGGAACCGTAAAATACTTTATTGGTCTGTATTCCGTTTCACCCATCAACAATCGTACAAATGATATTTGTCGTGATGTTAATATGGTCACTTACCATACCTCCTAAATAAATATTTCAAACATCCATTACACATATAGTATAACTATTTAATATTATTTAAAACACCAAATATGTTCTTTAATGTTACGGAACATATCGTACACCCTTTATATACACAAGGGTAAAATTGTAAGGCTACACTTTTATTATTATTCCTTCAATAACTGAGGTTTTAATTATTGTATATATTCTATCAATTTAAGCATTCCTACTTTGTCTACTACTTCATCATCTTTACTTATAGCTGTCAAATCAAGGATTCATCCGTAAGCGGTGGAACATATACCTACTATTAAAAATACAGCTCCATTTTAGCCATGGAGCTGTATTTTTAATAAAATCCTTCTTTTGCAATTTGCTTTATGTAGTTATACTGTTTACGTATCAGCTTTTTAAATTCCGCATCAGATAACTCATTGTATACGGCGACACCTTCTTCATAAAGACCTGTGCCAAAATCAAGCAAACGGTTACTTTGTATAATTTCAGGTTTTTCTACAATAACATAACTTCCATGATAAATATTCACTCTAATCCCTCCAAAATTTTCGAGATTTTTTTCTGT
>JBEQBT010000078.1:0-12766 GCA_041639705.1 Clostridiaceae bacterium
TCCTAACGTATTGATGGTGGCATACCCTGTAAGGGGACTTGATATCAATTCCTCCTATACGATTTACAACCTGTTAAATGAACAGAAAAGCAAAGGTGTTGCGGTAATTTGTGTCGGTGAGGATCTCGATGTATTGCTTGAACTTTGTGACAGAATTCTTGTACTTGCTGGCGGAAGGGTAGCCGGTACAGTGGATGCACGGAAGTCTACAAAGGATGAGATAGGACTGATGATGAGTACTGGAAAGGATGGATATTCACATGAGTAGTGTTAATACGATAACCAACAAAGAACCAATTATACGTATCACAAAACGCAGCAGCATTTCCATACCAAAGGCATGGTCAGTGCGCATAACAGCCGTAGTGCTTTCTCTGATTGTATGTGCGCTTGTTATCGTTGCAATTACCAAACAGAATCCAGTCGATGTCTATCTTGGAATTTTCAAAGGAGCTGTCGGTACAAAACGCCGTTTATGGGTGACAATCCGTGAAATGCTGACACTGCTAATTGTTGCAGTTGGCCTTACTCCAGCATTCAAGATGAAGTTCTGGAACATAGGAGCCGAAGGACAGATATTAATGGGTGCAGCTGCGACAGCTGCTTTGATGATATATGGGGGAAACAGCATGCCGACCTGGCTGCTGCTTGTCTTGATTATTGTAGCTAGCAGCCTTGCAGGAATGATCTGGGGCTTGCTTCCTGGAATATTCAAGGCTTATTTCAATACCAATGAAACCTTGTTTACCCTAATGCTCAACTATGTGGCAATGCAGATTGTCAACTTTGCCATCGTTTACTGGGAAAACCCGGTAGGTTCCAATACTGTTGGCATTATTAATTCCGCCACACAAAAGGGATGGTTCCCTAAGGTATTTGGATTGAATTATGGAATGAACCTTATTGTTGTACTTGCTATAACAGTTGGTATTTACATATATATGAAATACAGCAAGCAGGGGTATGAAATTGCAGTAGTGGGTGAAAGCCATAATACCGCAAAGTATGCCGGTATCAACGTAAAAAAGGTTATCATCCGAACTATGCTTATATCAGGGGCGATTTCCGGTATTGCAGGAGCCATCATTGTAAGTGGCTCAAGTCATACCATTTCCCTGAGTACTGGGGGTGGGAGAGGCTTTACTGCAATCATTGTTGCATGGATGTCAAAATTTAATCCATTGGCCATGGCTGCAGTATCCGTATTTCTAGTATTCATGCAGCAGGGAGCAATCCAGATCGCTACTCAGTATGGTCTGAATGAAAACGCCTCGGATATTATTACAGGAATACTGTTGTTTTTCCTGATAGGCTGTGAATTTTTCATAAACTACAAAGTGGAGTTCTATAGAAGGAAAAAGGAGGTGCAGTAAATTGGAATTGATTTTGACATTTATACAAAAAGCAATTGGACAGGGGATCAGCATTCTCTTTGGTGCCTCCGGTGAAATCATTACGGAAAAATCAGGGACCCTGAATCTTGGAGTTCCTGGCATCATGTATATGAGTGGTATTGCAGGACTTATGGGGGCATTTTTCTATGAAAAATCAGCGGTCAATCCCAACGGACTGATGGGGATGGTTTTTTCCCTACTGGCAGCGATACTGGTGGCTGCCATGGGGGGATTGATATTTGGTTTTCTCACGATTTCCCTTCGTGCAAATCAGAATGTAGTCGGCCTGGCATTAACTACATTTGGTGTGGGCTTCGGCAATTTCTTCGGAGGGTCCATATCCAAGCTGGCTGGAGGTGTTGGACAGATTTCTGTGGCAACTACTGCAGATGCCTACCGTGCAACCATCCCAGGACTTTCTAAACTGCCTATCATCGGGGAATTGTTTTTTTCCTACGGCTTTTTAACCTATCTGGCGGTTATCTTGGCAATATATCTGACCTTTTTCCTGAGCAAGACAAGAAAAGGACTTAATCTGCGTTCAGTAGGCGAAAACCCAGCCACAGCGGATGCTGCTGGTATCAACGTATCACTGTACAAATATGTTGCAACGGTATCCGGAGCTGTTATTTCAGGTCTTGGCGGATTGTATTTTGTCATGGAATATCTTGGCGGGACATGGACCAATAACGGTTTCGGAGACAGGGGCTGGCTTGCAATTGCACTAGTAATCCTGGCATTATGGAAGCCTGTGAATGCGATTTGGGGCTCCTTCCTTTTTGGAGCTTTGTATATACTCTACATCTATTTGCCGGGTCTTACCCGTGCCACCCAGGAACTTTTCAAAATGCTACCATATCTGGCGACCATCTTCGTATTGGTTATTTCGAGTAAGCGTAAAAAGCTGGAAAGCCAGCCGCCGGGAAGCCTGGGGGAACCATATTTTAGGGAAGAGAGATAGGAACAAGTGTATAAAAACCGATTCATCATTTTCATTGTTGATTAGGGTAAAATAATATAAATAAAAAAACAGAGAATCCTCCATGTGGAGGGTTCTCTGTTTTTTTATTTATCACTAATGAAGTTAGTGCATATTAAGAAGGCCTTGCAGAGGTATCTACTGATGCCTTAAGGTGGGGTTTTATTGACACAAGTGGCAGGATGGAAATACAGGAAAGGTATGGATTAATCATGGACTTTAAAAATGGCACAGCTCATGTTTATACAAATAATAAATGGGGAGCAATAGATACATCCGGTAAAATGATTGTTGATCCAAGCTGGAGTGGCTTTGGTAATTTTAGCAAAATACATAATCTAAGCGAGTCACTTGCACCAGTTTGTACAGAACAATTATGGGGATATGTCAATAGGAAAAATGAAATAGTGATTAGTCCTCAGTTTAAATCAGCTACCAGTTTTTATGATGGAGTTGCCTCAGTTCAATTAGATGAAAACAAATGGGCAATTATTAATACTAAAGGAGAAATACTACGTGAGCTCCCTGTGGCGTCCAGTGGTCAGTTCTCTGATGGTCTTGCTATTTTCTATTCAAAACAAGAGGGTGCATATGGATATATTGATACAAAGGGTAATATTGTAATAAAACCTCAATTTATAGATAGTTTATATGGTTATAATGATTTTATTAATGGATATGCTGTCCAATATGACAAAAATAATGGATATCATATTATTAATAAAAATGGTAAAAGCGTGCTTTCAACAAAATGGGATTACATGGGAAGCATTTCTGAGGGTATTGTACCTGTAATGAGGGATAACAAATGGGGATATGTAAATATTAAACTGGATAGGGTAATTTCTGAATCACAATGGGAAGATGCAACAATTGTAAGCAATGGAAGTGCATTTGTACGTAAAGATGGTATCTGGAATATAATAGAGTTCAAGAACTGACCACCGCCAGCAGTGGTCAGTTTTAATTCTTCTCAAGAAGGAGACTAATCATTCATCTATACACAACTTTTTTTACATTCTTGGGGATTAACACATAATCCTTTTTTTCTCTTGCACATCACTAAGGATTGGGGAACATTGTATTTTTTTATAGTATGTTTATTTTATCGTTTTAGCAAACTGTTCTGTCATTCGGCATAGAGCCAGCAGCAAGATCAAGATCGACAAAACCATATCCGTAGACATCTTTTACAAGGTTTTCCCACCTGCCGGTTGTTGGATTCTTTAGCTTATAAAAAATCATAAAATCTTCGTTGCCACTTGAACTTCCGGTTGTTGAAGATGTTGTTGCAATTTCATATCCAGAGGAAATACTGCCTACATAGCTATTATCATTTGGTTTATAAGTTGCTGGCCTAGACAATTTAAATACGCTAATAGGATAGCCATCGATTACTTCAATTTTACTTGCAATGAGAGAGCTTCCACTTGCATTATAGTTGTGGTATGGATATTGATATGAAGCCCAAGGATAATCACCCATGGTATACCCTTTTGATGTTTCGATGTATCCGCTTACTTGGTTGCCATTACCATCTCGAAAATAAATTGCAAAATTTGATATTGTATCAAGCTGTCCTGACCTTGTTATATAAAATTCATTAGGCCATATATGTCCTAATAATGTACCCCCAACTGTTTGACCCCCAACCCAGCCTTCTGCACTAACCAGTGAAGAATATAGACGAATGGTTTACATTTATCCCGAGAAGAATCTTCGTGCTTACCCAGGTACAATCCGTGGCACGGAAGAATGGAATGAAACCTACAAAATCCGTTCCGTAGTTGGAAAATCCATCAACCATTTTAAAAATAGTTTTTACCTTGCAGCCCGCAGAACCCAGAACGAAAAGACTCTGCATGCCGATTTATTATTAGTCGGTATAATCCAGTTAATTTCCGTTGTTCTTGCTGACCGTATTCATAAACACGAATATATTCGCAGTCTGAAACCACTTATTGCCTAGACGCAGGTTTATTTCTTGCGCCAATTTTTCTGTCTGCATCTATAGATAATAGGGGTGCCGCCAACATTTCCGACAAAACCCACACTAAGACAAAAAATATGAAAAAACTTTTTGCCTCCGTTAAGCAAGTAGTGTTGAAAAGCAAGCAACATAAATGGATTATGAAACTATATTCGCTAACACGTGATTTGTAGAAAATATTGGCGCATCCCGATTATAGGAAATCTCTCTATCAACTATAACATGTAGGTGTAGTAAATATATCAGAAGAGAAAAAGGCCAATAGTTTCCTGTAGGTCATATATCACATTTTCTTATAACTTGGCAAAACCATTGATAATGCTTGACATAAAAGCATTTTTATAGTATATTATATGTGGTTAATACTTACATACATGATATATTAAGGAAAAATAAATGTCAGAGTTAACAAAAATAATAATCGGCAAACCCTTTAAGACAGTACCCAGTGGGTGAATCTTAAAATCTGTGAAAAATTAGAAAAATCATTCTAAGGAAGGGCACTATGAAGATAATATTATTTTTTTTCCTGTTGCCAATGCTTAACCTCACACTGTTTACATCCTGAACTGCATCACAAAAAAATGAAAGCCAATCCAGTGTATCTACGCCAATTTTGATAAATTCTGAAGATAAAACTTCAAATAAAGAATCAACGCCTGTCATTGTGGAACCTGAAGCCAATATTGCACAAAGTTTACGGCAGGCGCTTGAAATCATCCAAAAGCCAATCCTTACTCAAGAAATTATTACCCTGTTTTATGATTATTATAGTGATTACTACAATACTTTTACAGCTGATTTTGTGACACACAATAAGGAACTTCGGTTACTCCCAAGCTTTGAGGAAGGCTCTATTCCACAGTGGGATGAACTCACTCGCTTTGCCTTTTATTTTTCAAAGGAGGATGCTAGGAGAGAATACGGAGAAGAAATGATTAGCAAATCCACGTTTAACCAAACTGTAAAGCGTTTTTTCCCAAAGTTTGAATACACACACCAAAGCTCAGCCTTTCTGAAACTGTCGGAGGATGGGTATTACACCCCTACCGGATGGGATAATGATGGTTCAGTATATTATAGACTCACAAAAATCGAGAAGAAAGCTCAAAATGTTTTTACAGCGTCTTTTGAAGGATTTTATATTGAAGAGGATGTTTTTAGCAACAATCCTATGCGGAATTTGAAAGTTGTTCAGGAAAATGCCTACGGGCAAGGATTCGATGGGAGCCAGCTAGCCCCACGTGAATTCAAAGAGGTTATGCGAAAACTGATACTTGATCCGAATTATTCAAAGTTATTCACAGTAAATGAAACAGTAGAAATCAAGTTTGAAATATCCGATAATTTTGAGTACCTTTTGCGCTATGTCTCATGTAAAAGAGTTTGGATAAATTAAATAATATCCAGGAAAGGAATAGATGAAATGAAAATAAAATCGATAGCATCTCTACTCATAATACTGATGTATCTTTTTACCTTGACATCATGTGGAACGTCACCCTCAACAACTGACCATTCAAGTAGTGAAGCAGTACAAGTAGGAAATGAACCTCCTACCAATGGTAATACTTCTGACAGTGATTTAGTCAACTTGCTTATTTCTGACAATCTGAATGTATCTGAGGATCTGATCTCGAGTTTTTTTCAGTATTATCGCCTGAACACATATGAACTGTCAATGCTGCCAACTTTTAATCCATCAAAACAAGCTGACTGGGATAAGTTTACTCTTTATATCTATGCTAATTTCGCTCGGCCAAGAAACGAAGCCAAATATGAAAAATACGGAGAACTTACAAAAGAAAAATTTGCAGAAACGGTGAGTAAGTATTTTGGGAAAGTCGATTACACTGATAAAGGATCTTCATACCTTACCTATTCTGACGGTATTTACTCTTTTAAACCTGGAGATACAATGAGAAACGGTTATTATCGCCTTATAGATATTTCGAAAAACACCAATGATATTTATACGGCGGAATTTGATGGTTTATTCTTTGAAGAAACGGAATTCTCCGCTCTTTATCAAGACGCAACACCAAATATGAAAGCTATCAGAGACGCTGCTGGCACAACAGAAAATATGCAGAAGACTGAGTTTGAGAAAACTGTACTAGATATTTTCCTAAAAGCGGACTATAACAAGATATTGAATATGACTGAAAAAGTCACAATTCAGTTTACATTATCTGTCGATGATACTTTTCCATTTATGTATAAGTCATGTAAAATAACAAATTACTAAATGTGCAGAACGAAAGGCAGAGGCCGCACCTCTGCCTTTTTGTAAGCTGATGATTTATCTGAACTGAATGTGAAGATGTTCGCCGGTTGTTCCGTAAGTGTTTCCAGAATTACCACTGTAGCCAATAAGGTCTCCACATTTTACGGCCTTATTAGCAAGAACAACAGTGTTTTCCAAGTAATTGGTACCGCTTTCAGAACCCTGGCAGCGTTCAACATAACTTGGCGTGGAATAACCGCTTAGACTGGACAGATGACCGTATTCAATATATGAAGGTGTTCTGCCATCTGCTGTTTTCCATCCAGAGTTAGGCGTCAAGCGTGTTCCCCGACCAAGACTGAGGTACGAATTGGCGCTGGTTTCATACTTTTTACCCCAAACATATGCAAATCTGAAGGTGCCGTCACACATTGCATAGACAGGGGTGCCTGTAGCTATTGGATAGTCATAATGGTCTCCAAGGGTATAATTCACTGAAGGATTAATAGCGTCCTTTATAATGTTTGAGGAGGTACTGCCAAGCTTAAGAGTGTCGATGTACGCCCTCTTTTTTTGACCTCCAGAGATACTGTACTCAATGAAAGTGTAACTTCCGGACACTTCATTAAATGCTGTTACAGATTCTGTGCCAACTGAACCGGCTGTCGCATATCCTGTTCCAGGGCCTGCATAAGTAGTTGCAGGGCTTGATGTCTTGGTGGTACCTGAAAGACTCTTTGTTAATATTGTACCATTTATGCTGGATAATGCAGATGTGGGAATGTACATTCTTATTTTGGTAGTTGTCGTACCTATATAGTACTCAATATAGTACCAGGCACCTTCCTGCCATACGATGGTAACTGTTTCATTAGGACCAACTGAACTATTCTCCGATGGATACAGACTACTGCTTGGACCATAATAGGCTGTAGTTAAATTGACCGCTATACCTGTTGCCATTTTCATTAACTCCTTTACTTTAAATTTTTATATGACTTGCAAGTCTATCTAATAAAGAGATGTCAAATACTAATCTGTAAACCTTCTTCTAAATTTTTTTATCTGTATTATTAATCTGTAGAAGAATGTCTTTGAGCTTTTGGGGAAACGGTACCCCTATTTTTGCGGCGTTTTCAAGTATACTAATACCTCATTGGATAGATAGAACATAATCAGTATCGTCCTAAAAGAGGTGCCGTAACCAATTATGTATCGATCAATAATATTTCCCAATGCAATCATGATGGATATCAATCCCTTCTTACATATACATTTGAACCCTATAATACTTGAAACCTTCTTTTCGTTGATTGCTAACAGGGCACCGGTTACATAATCAAATACTACAAGCAT
Source organism: Clostridiaceae bacterium (assembly GCA_041639705.1). Classification (GTDB taxonomy): domain Bacteria; phylum Bacillota; class Clostridia; order Clostridiales; family Caloramatoraceae; genus JARDZI01. Next base: position 7,947 of record JBEQBT010000078.1, read on the forward strand.
AAGCAATGCATAAACTAACGAGTCAAATTCCCATACCAACCATCCTAAAACACCTCCAATTAGTGCAAGGATTATTTTGAAATTATCTAAAGAAGTATCCATTTTAACTCCTCCTATGCAATACTTTTCTGATACCATATCTTTAATTTTTGTAAAGCTCTTTTTTTCGTCTGATTAACTGCTTGTCTGGTAATTCCATAGATACATGCCGTTTCCGATGCGGAATACTCCAAGAAGTAGATCATTTTGATAATTGATAATTCTGATTCAGTTAACACATGGTCAATATCAATTAATTCAAGCCTGGAATATGTGTTATAGGTAGATAATAAAGCTTCAGTATAATATAGTTCACTGTCACTAAGTGACGAATATGGTACAACATCACGAAGTTTTTTTATTGCCATTACTCTTTTAATGTAACTGCTATGGATAGATCTGCATATTTAGGAAACAACGGTACCCTCGCTTATCTCACGCATACGATTAAGCAATATATTATGAAGTAGCTCAATAAAATCAAAAAGAAGATCATTATACGCGTCATCATAATAAAGTTTATACGCATATTTTTTAAACAACGGGTCGAATTTCTCTATTAGTTTTAAAGTAGCACTTCTATCACCTTTCTGAGATAGGGCAATCATATCCTTAGTCATCAGGTATACCTCCCTTCAGATATTAAGGAGAGGGGATATCCAATTTAGTAAATGTTAAAATAAAAAATTTTTACATGATTTGGTAATCAATAAGAAAAAGCAGGAATTGCTGATAATTTAACGCAATTTCTGCCCTTTTACACTTTAATTGAATTAAAGCCCACTAATGCTAAATAACACCAGTAGCCTGAAGTAACCTAATTGGCAACCCGGCTATCATAGCGATTTCAGTAATCACTTTAGACCCGTGGCTTTGCGTCCCTGTTTTTCAACAAGTTTGCCTTTTCAATTTATTTTTGTAATACATTAACTATTATAACATATCTTACCTAGAATAGTTGATAAGTTTCACCAAACAATTTTGATTTATATCATATAATGAAAACTCACAGCAGATAGGGGGTACAGCCAATTTTTCCGGCAAAGCTAACGTTAAGGAATAACGTTAGTGAATATAGTCCCATAAACGGTCGTTTGTGGGTATCAATATTAAATTTATTTTTTCTTAGTAATTATGAAAATTATATAATACCAAAACAATTACCATAATCTATTGAATAAAGGCGAAGCTATGAACACTCTTGCAAGAGCGTTCATAGCTTCGGAAAACGTGGAGAATTTAGAGAGCGTGAGTTGCAGGATCAGCTACAGCGAGCCAGTGACCTAAACATTCTAATCAACTCAATAAGTATTTGGAATACAACTGTAAACGGAAATTACATTCCATGAAAAAACGGAAAGTAGAAACCAGTGAAAATTACCAGTTAGTTAAGTTTGCTATTTACATTGAGCCTCTATGGGTATAATTCTTTGCCCTTACGCTAATCCTTTAAAATAAAGGGCTTAGCAATGTTATCTAGCTTATCATACCCATCCTCAATATAAATAGTACGCTTCGCCAAACAGTTTTAGCTGGGAATTCTTCGGGAATGCTATTTTCCACAAATTCACGATTCCTAATTTCCGTTCACAAAACTTTGTTTTCATAGTTTTATCCTTTCTTAATATATTCAATTTAGTTATTTCTTTGTATACAATTATATTGTAACATTTGTGACATATACTGTAAATAATGGAATGCTGTGCATAAAGCTGGGAAGTCAAATGCTATAAAAGGATCTTCTGTTCTGGAGGTTTTTCGAAGATTCAAAATTCAGGTATAAAGAAGGAGAAAAGGCTTTAACAGTGTACAAAAAACCAATCTAACAATTTAAATATTGATTATGGTAAAACAATATAAAATAAAGAATAGAGAATTCTTGATGTGGAGGGTTCTCTGTTCTTTATTTTTCTAGGAATAATTTTTTTAAATCCTATTGCATAATTATAAAAATAAATGTATAATTATGCGTAAATGAAATGTAGATATAAAAGAAAAGGGAGGATTCACCATGAAAAAAATAGCATCGTTGTTATTATTATCAATCCTTGTACTAATTGTAACTGCCGGCTGTTCTAAGAAGGAAACAAACTTAAGTACCCTTGAAAGCATTAAAAAAGCAGGAGTAATAACCTTTGGGACTGACGATTCATTTCCACCTATGGAATACAGGGATGAACAGAATAATCTTTTAGGTTTTGATGTTGACCTTGCAGATGCAATAGCTGGAAAGCTTGGAGTAAAAGCAAAATTTACTACTACTGACTTTTCAGGAATTATTGAAGCATTAAAAGCAGGGAAGTTTGATGCAATACTTGCAACTCTAAGCATTACTGATGAGAGAAAGGGAAAGATACTTTTCTCTGATCCATATGTAATGGAAGGACAGATAGTGGCTGTTAAAGCAGGAAATAATGCAATAACAAAAGCAGCAGATTTAACTGGAAAGACTGTTGCAGCACAACTCGGTAGTACAAGTGAGCAGGCTGCAAAAAAGCTGGAAGGATTAAAAGAATATAAAGCTTATGATAAGGCAACTGAAGCTTTTAATGATTTAAAAATAGGGAGAATAGATGCAGTTGTTGTTGATGAATTAGTAGGAAGATACTATATCTCAAAGGTACCAGATGATTACAAGGTATTAGATGAAAAATTATCAGATGAACCTGTTGGTATCGGCTTTAGAAAGGAAGACACAGAGTTAAAGGATGCTGTACAAAAAGCATTTAATGATTTAAAGGCGGATGGGACACTGTCAAAAATATCAATAAAGTGGTTTGGAACAGATGTTTATAAGTAGGCTATAAAGGCCTACTTGTCATCCTGAACGTAGTGAAGGATCGGAGGATTAAGATACTTCACTACGTTCAGGATGACAGTGCAGCAAAAAGTAAAGGCATGCTCTTTTTAGGGCAATAAAATTCTTTTAGGAGGTAGATAAATGGATTTTCAGTATATTTTAAATATTATTCCTATTTTATTCAAAGCAAGTTTAAAGACACTTGAATTAACTGTGATTTCAGTTTCATTAGGAAGTCTTTTAGGTATTATATTTGCATTGATAAAGCTTCAAAGAAATAGATTTATATACATGATTGGCTACATTTATACATGGATTTTTAGAGGTACACCATTAATACTTCAAATTATTTTCTTATACTATGGTTTACCATCCTTTGGAATAAACCTGACTCCAATGCAGGGTGCATTAATTGCATTAAGTTTAAACTCTGGTGCATATATGGCAGAAATTATAAGAGGTGGAATTGTGGCAATAGACAGGGGACAATTTGAAGCAGCTAAAGCACTAGGTTTCACCTATATGCAAACAATGAAGAAAATTATACTTCCACAAACCTTTAGAGTCATAATACCCCCTGTAGGGAATGAGTTCATAACAATGCTAAAGGATACTGCACTGGTTTCTGTCATAGCAATGAGTGAATTGATGAGAACAGCTCAAACAATGTATGCAGCAAAATTCAGCATTGAACCATATATGGTTGCTGCAGTTATTTATCTGCTTCTCACAAGTGTATTTACAACAGTATTCTCAAAATTCGAGAAAAAGTTATCAGTTTATTAGTTCAAATAAAGGAGGTGTATAGGTATGAATATGATAGAGGCTGTGAATATTACTAAGAAATTTCGGGATTTAACAGTATTTGAGAATATGAATGTAACAGTAAAAAAGGGTGAGGTTCTTGTTATTATAGGACCTTCTGGATCAGGTAAGAGTACTTTTTTAAGATGTTTAAATCATCTTGAGATCATAGATAATGGAAAGATATTTATTGAAGGCACAGAACTTGACGGTAACAATAAGAAGACTTTAAAGAGTAATATTGAGAAAATGGGAATGGTTTTTCAAAACTTTAATCTGTTTCCACATATGACAGTACTTCAAAACGTAATGGAAGCACCTATTACAGTTAAAAAAGAAAATAAGGATGATGTTTTAAATAGATCTCTTAAACTTTTGGAAAAGGTTGGGCTTAGCGATAAAACAAATTATTATCCTTCAAAGCTTTCAGGAGGTCAAAAGCAGAGAGTTGCAATAGCAAGAGCACTTGCTATGAACCCGGATTTAATGCTTTTTGATGAACCTACCTCAGCACTGGACCCAGAGCTTGTTGGAGAGGTATTAAACGTAATGAAGGAGCTTGCAAAGGATGGTATGACAATGATCGTCGTTACCCATGAAATGGGTTTTGCAAAGGAAGTAGCAGATAGAGTCATATTTATGGATGAAGGAAAGATTATTGAGGAGGATTTGCCAGAGAAAATCTTTACAAATCCTAAACATAAAAGAACAAAGGAATTTTTGGAGAAAGTATTGTAGCAAAAAAAAGGAGAGATACTATGAAGGAAAAAGTCGTATTAGCATATTCAGGTGGATTGGACACATCAATAATAATACCATGGTTAAAAGAAAATTATGATTTTGATGTTATTGCTTGTTGTCTAGATGTAGGGCAAGGAGACGACATGGAGGAAGTAAAGGCAAAGGCATTAAAGACAGGTGCATCAAAGGTATATATTGAGGATTTAAGGGAAGAGTTTGTAACAGAGTACCTATTTAAGGGAATTAAAAGTGGAGCAATTTATGAAGGAAAGTACTTACTTGGAACTTCATTTGCACGTCCTTCAATGGCAAAGAGACTGGTTGAAATAGCACACAAGGAAGAGGCAAAGGTTATATGCCATGGATGTACAGGTAAAGGAAACGACCAGGTACGTTTTGAGGTTGGAATTGCCTCCTTTGACCCCACAATTAGATC
>JBEQBT010000079.1:0-12749 GCA_041639705.1 Clostridiaceae bacterium
CCGATCTGGTGCCATCCTTATTAACCGGATTAATGGTTCACTTAGCTCCCTTTAACGGGGGAATCCGTTTTGCCCTAATAACAAAATGTGTTCAGGCAATCTACTCCGGGATGTCCTTCAATATATGTTCTCTTCTCGGGCTTTCACCATCCCCGATTCGCTTTAAGATTCACACATTTACTCTTCCCATCATCGGCTTTAATCTTGCTTTTATTTATATGTATTATATTCTCATAAAATGCTCTTGTCAATTATAATTTTCAAGGGAACAAAAAATAGTTTTATGAAAAAAATCTATTGCATCACTATTTTATATATTCCTCTCGTAATATTCCCATCACATATTCATCATAGTATTTCCCATCTCTGAATATCTCCTGGCGAAGTGTTCCTTCAAGCTTAAATCCACACTTTTTATAGCTTTTTATAGCTCTTTCATTAAATGAATATACATTCAACTTAATCCTATTAATATTCATTTGATTAAATATAAATCCTACTAGGGTTTTCATTGCATCAGTTCCGTAGCCACATCCAAGGTGCTCCTTGTCTCCTATGAATATTCCAACTGTAGCCACACTGTTCTTCCAATCTAATTTGTTTATTCCACATCCTCCTATATACTTACCATCCTCAAGAGTTTCGATTGCAAAATTATATGTATCATTAAAAGCACTTTGATTTTGAAACCATTTTTCTTCCTCTTCTAGCGTTAGTGGAAATGGAATACCAGGTACTAAACACCTTTTTATTTCTTCATCGTTTATATACTTCCATGCGTATACTACGTCCTCCTTTTTATATGCTCTTAATCTAACCTTTTCTCCGCTGTACATTTTCTAACCCCCTCCAAAAATATTCTAATACCCCTTAGCTAAGTCAACTACATTTGTTAATTCCTCATTGGAAACATATCTCCTTAAATTCTCATATATGAGCTTAAATCTTCTTTCATTCATTTGTTCAGATACCCATGAATTATGAGAAGTTATAATTACATTATCAAATTCCCATAATGGATTATCCTGATTAAGTGGCTCCTCTTCAAAAACATCCAGGGCTGCTGCTCTAATTTTATTTTTTTTGATGTTATTTATTAGAGCCTTTTCATCAATTATGCTTCCCCTTGCAATGTTAACAATAAAAACTCCATCCTTCATTGCATTAAATCTATTTTCATCGATCATATGATGGGTTTTTTCTGTATGAGGTATTGTAATAGCTACAATATCACATAGATTCAACATATCATCTATTTTCTCACTACTGAAGCATTTATCAAAATACTCCACATCAGTTCCCCTTGTATTTACACCTAGCATATCAACACCAAAACCCTTAAGTCTTTTTGCTGCTTCAGTTGCTATGCTTCCAGTTCCTATAAACCCAACTCTTTTTCCATTGAGTTCTAATAAACTCGTATCCATCTTCCACTTTTTAAGCTGCTGATTCCTGTAGGAGTTGCCACTTTTTTTAAGCATTTCAAGTATTTTCAGTACTATCCATTCACCTATTGGAATGCTATAACCGCCCTTATTATTGGTAATTTTTATTCCTCTACTCCTAATAATCTCAAATGGAATCTGATCAATTCCTACACTTGATAATTGTATCCATTTAAGCCTATTCATTTTTGATATATCCAAGGTTCCAAATGGACTATAGCATACAAGTATCTCTGAATTATTGATTTCATCACTATTTGTTATTTGATTTTCTTTAACCATTATAACATCATATCCGAGTTCTCTTACCCTATTCATATTTTCCAAACCATAATCATATGTGAACAATACTTTCATAAGTACCACTTCCTTAAATTAATTATTATGATTATAGCATAGAATAACAAATAAATCTTCCATTAAAAGGGTATGCCCGCATTTACAATCATGTTGGCATATCCTCCAAACTTAAGGACTAATCAAAACTCAAAACAAATATGACTTAATGTTCCATAATTATAGCCAGTATGAATAAGCTTTGGTTCATTATCTTCAATACCACTCCCTAGAGTAATAAAAAATGGAGCAAAGTGTTCTCCTCTTGGTACAGCCATTTTGGCATGTGGAGCTAATTTCTCATAATTAAACAAAGCGACCTTGTCTTTGTCTTTTACCTTTTCAATGAGCCAAGCATCAAACTCCACAGCCCATGGTTCTGGTTCAGTTGCACCCCACTTAATGCTTCTAAGATTGTGAACTGAGCCACCGCTTCCAATTATCAAAATGTCCTCCTGCTTAAGCTCTTTGATTGCACTTCCAATCCTATAAAGTTCCTCAGGGGAAAGCCATGGGTTAATGGATACCTGCACTACTGGTATATTAGCTTCTGGATACATTAATTTAAGTACAACCCAAGCACCATGATCCAATCCCCTTTTGTAATCCTCCCGACTAATTAGTCCATGCTCCTCTAGCTTGGACTTTAGAAGTGCAGCAACTTTTGTAGAGCCCTTTGCAGGATACTTAATTGAATATAACTCCCTGTCAAAGCCTCCAAAATCATAAATCATGTCATATGCATCATCCCTAAAGGAAATAGTTGTTACATCATTTTCCCAATGAGCAGTAAATATCACTATTGCCTTTGGTTTTATGTTATTTCCTAATTCCCTTAGAAAATCTGTATATTCATTTTTTTCAACTGCAAGTGTTGGTGAACCATGGGAAATAAACAATGATTGAATCATATTATCACATCCTCGTCTTTTTTATATATTATCTCATAAAGTATAAACTTCCTCTAGATTTAACTAGAGGAAGTTTATATTATTTTACACGTACTTTATTTTCAAATTTACCCTGATGGGCACCTGAACAAAATGGTTGGTTTGTTGATAAACCACATCTACATAGATGAGTTTCTCCTGTGGTCTCTATCTTCTTGCCTTCTCCATCAACTAAATCTATCTCTCCATTTACAAGATATGGAGCATTATCAAGAGGTTGAATTTTTACTGTTGCCATTAATCACATCTCCTTTTGTTTTCAATATATGATAGCTTACCTACTTTTCAGATAAACTATTCAGGAGATTTAAGGTACTTTTATTGGTAAAGTTAAACTAAAGTCGTAACCTCCTTCAGTATGAAAATATACTTTAATATCAATGACAAGAAGCTTAATTTTTTATCCAAGGAACATCAAAGTAAAACTTCACTCCATCAGCAGTGTTGCAAACCCCATAACTATACCCATGAAGTGTTAATATATTCTTTACAATGGATAGTCCTATGCCCGTTCCTCCAAGCTTTCTATTTCTTGATTTATCAAGCTTATAAAACTTATCCCATATTTTATCCATTTCATCATCAGGCATATGGGAGCCAGTGTTTTCAACCTCAATAGATATGTACTCTCCCTTATCAACCATGCTTACATTCATTGTTCCATTTTCATTAACATGCCTTAGTGCATTTGTTATGAAGTTTGTGAGTACCTGTTCCATCCTTCCCCAATCGGCATTAACTCTAACATTATCAATAAGGTTGGTTTCAATTCTTACTAATTTCTCGGTTATTAGGGTTTCATATTTCTTAAGGGTAAAAATAATTAATTCATGTAAATTGAATTCCTGGAGTATAAGTTTAAAGTTGCCTGATTCCAACTGTGACAAATCAAGCATGTCAGTAACTAAATGCCCCATTTTCCTTGCTTCATCTATTATTACATCAAGGTAAAAATCCTTTTCCTCTCCTTCAAAAACATCATCCTTTAATCCAACTGCATAACCATCTATAAGAGTAATTGGTGTCTTCAATTCATGGGACACTGAGGCAACAAATTCCTTCCTCATTCTCTCAAGATTTCTTTCCTTTTCAATATCCTGTTCAAGCTTGGCATTTGCAGTCCTTAAGGAAGTTAGGGCATTTCCCAAATTTTCAGAGAGAAAGTTCAATGAAGCTGCCACATTTCCTATTTCATCTTGACTGTTAACTGTACACTTCTCGGAAAAATCAAGATTGGCCATTTTTGTGGCACTCCTGTTAATTTTCACAAGAGGTTTAGCGATCATTTTTGAATAGATCAATGAAAGCCCAACCACAATAAATGCAGCTCCGACAAAAAAGTAAATATAAAATTGTTTAATAACTAAGGTCGCTTCACTAACGTTTTGAAGTGAGGATATGGCAAATATAACTTCTCCATTTTCCTTATTTGGTGCTATGACTATTAGCTTTCTTTCAACCTCTTGGATTTGATTTGTGATTATTATTATAGTTTCATTTTGGTTATTTAAACTAGCAATACTCCCTGGAACTTGTACCCATTGCATAATAAAATCCGTCAGTTCTCTTAATTTCACATTTTCTGTTCTATTTCTCTGAGCTTCTGACATAAATGTTAGTTTTCCAGTTCTACTCCATATTACAAGTTTTATATTGGAATTTCCTTCATATTCTCCAATAAGCTCTGCAACTTTATCATTTCCTTCAGTTTTATTATAGGCTGCCCTGAATTTTTCAATATCACTTTTCAAATCACTCTTTTTTTTGTTTATATAAAAGCTCTCAAAAAATACGGATTGAATAATTAATGTACTAGTTATAAATATACCAAAAACAATTGTTGTTATAATAAAAAGCTTCTTAGCAATGCTTATTTTAGGCTTCATTCTTCACCTCAAATTTATATCCGGTACCTCGAACTGTTGAAATTAAATAGGACTTTTCTCCAAGTTTTTCTCTCAATCTTTTAATGTGACTATCAACAGTTCTTAGATCCCCGATAAAGTCCATTCCCCAGATATAATCTAATATCTTTTCTCTACTTAGCACAATACCCTTGTTTTCTACAAAATACACAAGTATATCATATTCCTTAGGAGAGAGATTTAAGGATACTCCATCTATAGTCACTTCATGGGAGAGTTCATCAATAGTTAGTCCATCAAATGAAAAATCCTTTTTATCCTGTTTTTCAGGATTATATGTTCTTTTTAGCAAGGCCTTGATTTGGGCTATTAATACTCTTATATCAAAGGGTTTTGTTACATAATAATCTGTACCAAGTTCATATCCAAGAAGCTTGTCGTCATCCTCTCCCTTTGCTGTAAGAAATATAACAGGTACATTAGAGCTTTTTCTAATCTCTCTGCAGACAGACCATCCATCCATAATTGGCATCATTACATCAAGTACTACAAGATGAATATTGTTATTTTTAAATAAATTAAGAGCTTCCTTTCCATTTTCCCCCTCAAGTACCTCAAAGCCTTCTCTTTTTAAATAAGCCCCAATAAGCTTTCTTATTCTTTCCTCATCGTCAACAATTAAAATCCTCTCATTCATACAAGATTCCTCCTAACCACTAAGCCCGGATAAATAACATACTTGCACTTGTCACGTGCCTGGCACTTTTAGCACAAAGCTCGTGATAAATGACATACTAGCAATTGTCAATTCTCACGAGCCTGGTTTTTTATTTGCATAATTGTAGGGGAGAACAGTGTTCTCCCATCTTTAGGCATTATAAACAAGATACAGCCTAAAGCGTTAGCTTTTTCGGGCGAACACTGTTCACCCCTACACTGTGTTGGTTAATATTTTCAACAACATCTTAAAATATAATTTTATGATAAATGTACAGCATGGCATATCCATGTCAGTTTTATGAACAATTTGTTAACAGAAACATAAATTGCTATTCTATTTTAACTTGAGCTTGGATAGTGCATCTGCTAAGGCTGTATTAATTGGTTCGTTGCTTTTCCTTTTCTGCTGATTTAAATAGTTTGCCACATCAGCTTTTGAGCTTCTGGTATCTTCTTTTTTCCTTCTCTCATTAAAGGAAGAAAGCTTCTCCTTATATCCGCAAGTGCTGCATACAAATACCTGACCTTCTCCCTCTCCTTGAAGTTCAAGCTTCTTATGACACTGGGGACATCTTGCATTCGTAATTTTGGCTACTCCCTTTCTATAACCGCAATCCCTATCCTGACAAATAAGCATCTTTCCCTTCTTGCCATTTACCTCAAGCATAAATTTGCCGCACTCAGGGCATCTATTTCTAGTTAGGTTGTCATGCCTAAATTTTTCCGAGCTATTCTTTATATCCCCAACGACTATCTTTGCATAGCTTCTCATTTCGTTTATGAAGTTGTTTTTATTTAAGCTTCCCTTTGAAATTGCATTAAGCTTCTGCTCCCACTTTGCAGTTAGAGTTGGAGACTTTAAATCCTCTGGAGCTAATTCAAGAAGCTGTTTTCCCTTTGAGGTTATGAATATATCCTTGCCCTTTTTTTCAATTAGGAAGGTGTTAAAAAGTTTTTCTATAATGTCCGCTCTTGTAGCTACCGTCCCAAGTCCACCTGTTTCGCCTATGGTCTTTATCAAATCCTTGCTTTCATTCTCCATATACCTGGCTGGATTTTCCATTGCTGTTAACAGTGTTGCTTCATTAAAGGGTGCAGGAGGTTTTGTATCTCCCTTGGTTTGGGTAACATTTGACACATTGAGAGAGTCCCCTTTTTTCACATCTGGCAGAAGCTGCTCAGATATTCCATCCTTTGAATCCTCTTCATCAAATATATTCTCATAAACTTCTTTCCAACCCTGTGCTTTAACTATCTTGCCCTTGGCAATAAAGCTCTCCTCACCTATTTTAGCTTTTATTGTTGTCTGCTCATATTCAAATGGAGGATATAATACTGCAAGGAAGCGTTTAACAACCAAGTCATATATCTTTCTTTCCTTATCATTCAGTGTGCTTAAATTTACAAACTGCTCAGTAGGTATTATTGCATGATGGTCAGAAACCTTACTATCATCAACAAATGACTTGTTAACATTAATCGGGTTTTTCAATGCCTTAAATGCTATTTTAGAATATGGTCCAACCCCACAGGCTTTAATCCTGTCCTTCAAAGTGTCCACTACATCCGTTGATATAACCCTTGAATCTGTTCTTGGATAGGTCAATAACTTGTGGCTTTCATAAAGTTTTTGCATAATGGATAGAGTTTCCTTTGCGGAAAATCCGAATATTCTATTCCCATCCCTCTGTAGCTCTGTTAAATCATATAGCTGTGGAGAATAGCTCTTTTTGAATGTCTTGTCTACTTCAACCACCTCAGCATTTTTACGACCTAGGGAGGTTAATATTTTATCGCACCTATCCTTATCAAAGGTCCTAGTCTCCTTTGTTTTACCATCCTGCCATGTAAGCCTTAACCCATTAGCCAGGGCAGTAATTCCGTAATAATGCCTTGGTTTGAAGTTCTGTATTTCATTTTCTCGACCTGCGATAATCGCAAGAGTTGGAGTCTGTACCCTTCCACATGACAATTGTGCATTGTACTTGCAGGTAAGTGCTCTTGTGGCATTTATTCCAACTAGCCAGTCAGCTTCTGAACGAGCAACTGCAGATGCATAGAGGTTTTCATATTCCCTGCCGTCCTTTAATTTTGCAAATCCATCCTTAATTGCCTTATCTGTAACAGATGAAATCCATAGTCTCTTTATTGGTTTTCTAACATTTGCCTTCTCTATAATCCACCTTGCAACTAGCTCCCCTTCTCGTCCTGCATCTGTAGCAACAACTAATTCATTCACATCTCCTCTAGTCATCTGTTCCTTAACAATATTAAACTGCCTGCTACTCTGCTTGATTACAACCAGCTTTAAGCGGTCTGGAAGCATTGGAAGATCTTCTAGCTTCCAGGCTTTATATTTTTCATCATAGGCTTCAGGATCAGCTAGTGTTACTAAATGGCCTAATGCCCAGGTTACTATATATTTACTTCCTTCAAAATATCCATTACCTTGTTTAGTACACTGCAAAACCCTTGCAATATCCCTTCCAACAGAAGGCTTCTCAGCCAGAACCAATATTTTACTCATATTTTAACATTCCTCTCAAATAACATACATTTTACTTTTATATGATATATAGTATTATAACATATATTTAAATTGATTGTATTTGGTGGTATTTATGCTGTATAGCACCTCGAAATTTGACAAATGGAAGATTTCAAGTTATAATTTCATATAATTACCAATTCAATAGGAGGTAAAAATATTTTTATGCTTAAAGAGTTTTTTAAAAAACCCACTTCACAAAAGTATATAATACCTTTTACGGTAGTTCTAGTAATAGTCTTTCTATTTACCACCATGTATATGAAGAGAAAAACTATTACAGTTGTTATTGATGGAGATCAAAAGAAAGTTGTGACTTATAGAAATACTGTAGCCCAGGCTTTAAAAACAAATGATATATTGCTTGGTCCAAAGGATAAAATCGATATCTCTCTAGATTCAAAAGTAACTGATAACCAATATATAAATATAAAGAGAGCTCTAAATGTAACGGTTACAGTGGATGGGAAGGATATTAGCCTGCTTTCCTCTGAGGATAGCATAGGCACCATGCTTTTAGCTGAGGGAATAACCCTGAGGGATTCGGACAAGGTACTACCAGAAAAATCAGCTAGCTTAACCGAAGGAATGAATGTTAAGGTTATAAGGGTTGATATTAAAGCCAGTACCGAAGTAGTTCCTATACAATTCAAAGAAGTTGTTAAGATTAATAAATCCCTTGCAAACACTAAAAAGCAGGTTTCTCAGGAGGGGAAAAATGGTGAAAAAAAAGTCACAACAAGTATAACCTATGAGGATGGTAAAGAGGTTTCAAGAGAAATAGTTAACGAAACCATTATTAAAAAGGCCCAAGACAAAATTATTGTTCAGGGTACCTACCCATATATGCCAGTTTCCAGAGGTGGAAGTATAATGTCCTATTCAAGGGTATTTCAAGCTAGAGCCACAGCATATTGGGCAGTAAGGGGTGTTGGAAAAACATATACAGCTTCAGGTAGGAAGGCTGTATGGAATCCAGATGGCTACAGTACAATTGCTGTAGACCGAAGCATCATTCCCTATGGTACAAAACTCTTTGTTGAAGGTTATGGCTTTGCTATAGCTGCTGATACGGGATCAGCCATAATCGGAAATAAGATTGATGTGTATTTCAATACAATCCAACAGGCACGCAGTTGGGGTGCAAAATATGTTAAGGTATATGTTTTAAAATAAGGTTTATTTGACCAGGCTAAAACTTTGGCTTGGTCATTTATTTTAATTATTCCAGTTTTTATCTGTGACAAATGATGGTCTTATTGTTAATATTATAGATGGAATATTATTTACTAGATTTGAGGTGCTAATTTGAGTAAAATACAAGGAATTATTTATGCAATGCTAGCTTCTGCAGCATTTGGATTTATGCCTATTTTTGCAAAAACAGCGTCTAATAATGGAAGCAATACTCTCACTATTCTATCATTAAGATTTTCACTGGCATTTATAATGCTTTTGGTTTATTTTCTATTTAAAAAAATAGATTTTAGAGTAAATAAAAAGCAGTTGATTATACTGCTCCTTATTGGAGGATTTGGCTATACTTCCACAGGGCTTACGCTATTTTTTTCCTACAATTATATTCCTGTTGGAGCTGCAACCACAATGCACTTTTTATATCCTGCAGTTGTTATGATATTTAATTATTTTTTATATAAGGAAAAAATCACAGGTCATAAAATTATAGCTCTTTTCTTATCTTTAGCTGGAATTTATGTATTAGTAGGAAGTAAATCTACAGGCCTTAATATTTCAGGCTCAATTCTTGCAATTCTTTCAGCATTTGCATTCACTAGCTGTGTTATGGGCATGAATCATCCAGAGGTTAAAAAGGTTTCTAATATTGTTTCTGTATTTTACTTCTCCCTATCAGCAGGGGTTATTTTTATTTTATCAACTTTGGTAACAGGAAGTTTTAACCTTCCATTAAATCTCCCCACTGTTTCATCCATTATTGGAATTTCTTTGATTTCAACAATTGTTTCAATAGCCCTGTTTATGAAAGCATTGAAAATAATAGGTCCAACCTCCACATCTATACTTGGTACCTTTGAACCTATTGTAAGTATAATTATGGGTATTATACTATTTGGGGAAAAGTTAACCCCAATAATGGCAGCGGGAACTGTGTTAGTTTTACTTTCTGTTATAATACTTGCCAAAGAAACAAAAAAGGTTGAATAAAAATAAAGAATTGCGTATAAAGTAATCATTCTTTTAAATGTTATTTTCTAATTGAAATATAATATTTGCCAGTGATTTTTATAAAATTGACAGTTTAGTTGACAATGTTGCTGGAGGGCTTGGATTATTTGGATTAGGTATGAATACACACGTTGATAAACTAAGTGGAGGTCAGCGAACAAAGGTGAAGCTTGCAAAGTTATTGCTTGGAAATCCTGACCTGATGCTCCTTGATGAGCCTACAAACTATCTTGACAAAGAGCATATTGATTGGTTATCTGACTATCTTACAAATTATCCAAACAGCTTTATTGTAATATCACATGACACGGAATTTTTAAACAGGATAACAAATGTAATTTATCATATTGAATTTACTAATCTGAAGCGTTATCCAGGAAACTATAATACCTTCTTAAAACTTAAGGATGATGAAACTAAAAGGTATGTTGACCAGTTTAATAAGCAGCAAAAGGAAATAGCCAAGATGGAAGACTTTATAAACAAGAATATCGTTAGGGCTACAACAACCAAAAGAGCTCAAAGCAGAAGGAAACAACTTGAAAAAATCGAAAGACTGGAAAAACCCAAACTTCTTCCTAAGCCAGGACAGCACAGAGGTGCCACCCACACACATTGGTGACAGCCACGTCACAAGTCACAAGTTGGATGCACATGCAACTTGTGACTTGTGACGTGGCTGTCACCATAGGACGTAGGAGACTCCACCTTCTATAAGGTAGAGTTTTTACTTTTTGATTCAGGTGGGGTAGAGTCCCACCTGAAGTCTCGATGTTCAGCTTTAGCTGAACGAGTTCACTGTCCTAAACCTTTATTACACAATCTTAGTAGTCCAACCCTCTATATTCCAAACATCCGTTACCCAGTCCTCATAAAACTCAGGCTCATGGCAAACGACAAGAACTGTTCCCCTAAAATCTATTAATGCCCTTTTAAGCTCTTTCTTTGCATCAACATCTAAATGGTTGGTAGGCTCGTCTAACACCAGCCAGTTAATATCCTTGAGCATAAGCTTGCAGAGTCTTACCTTTGCATTTTCCCCTCCGCTTAGAACCATCATCTGGCTAGTAATATGCTCAGTTGTTAGCCCGCATTTTGCCAAGGCACTACGCACTTCTCCGTTGGCCATAGATGGGTACTCATTCCACACCTCATCTAGAGCTGTGTTTCTATTGTTCCTATTATCCTCCTGTTCAAAATACCCAGGATAGAGGTAATCACCCATGTGTATTTCTCCAAACACTGGAGGGATTATCCCTAGAAGGGTCTTTAAAAGTGTAGTTTTTCCAAGTCCATTTACCCCTCTAATTGCGATTTTCTGTCCCCTTTCAAGTGCAATACTTACAGGCTTTGTAAGAGGTTCATCATAGCCTAGTACAAGATTCCTTGTTTCAAAAATAAATCTTGAGGGAACTCTAGCTTCGCTAAATTTAAAGGTTGGCTTTATTTTTTCCTTTGGTTTCTCCAAAACCTCCATTTTCTCAAGCTGCTTTTCCCTGCTCTTTGCCCTTCCTTTAGTTGCAAAGTTGGCCTTATTTCTTGCAATAAAATCCTCAAGTCTATCAATTTCTTTTTGCTGTTTTTCATAGGCTTGAGCCTGTTGACGATTCTTTATTTCATACATCTGCATGAACTGCTCATAATTCCCTTTATATCTTGTTATAGTTGCATTCTCCACATGATATATTACATTTACTACTTCATTTAAGAACTCCATGTCATGTGTTACAAGTATAAAGCTGTTTTCATATGCTTGAAGGTATGTCTTTAGCCACTGAATATGCTCTGCATCAAGATAATTGGTAGGCTCGTCCAATATCATTATGGATGGATTTTGAAGAAGAAGCTTGGTTAAAAGAACCTTTGTTCTCTGTCCCCCACTAAGTTCATCTACATCTCTTTCAAGCCCAATATCCTTAAGTCCAAGCCCATAGGCAACCTCTTCTATTTTGGCATCAATTATATAAAAGCCACTCTGCTCAAGTGTAGTCTGAATTTCCCCAACATCTTCCATCATCTTCTCAAGCTCCTCAGGGGACACATCTGCCATTTTATCATATATCTGAAGCATTTCAGCTTCAAGCTCAAACATTCCTTTAAAGGCTTCTCTTAAAATATCCCTAATTGTCCTTCCCTTTTCAAGTATAGTATGCTGGTCAAGATATCCAACTGTTACTCTGCTGCTCCATTCAACTGATCCGCTATCTGGCATAAGCTTTCCTGTAACAATATTTAAAAAGGTGGACTTTCCTTCACCATTTGCACCAATAAAGCCAACATGCTCCCCCTTCAAAAGCCTAAAGGATACATCTTCAAGTATTTTTCTGGCTCCAAAGCCATGACTTACATTTTCAACATTTAATATGCTCATTTCCATCTCCCTCATCTAAAAATATATTTTAATTGTAACTTTTTATACTAAACTAATTATAGATAAAATATGAACTATTATAATATAGCATATTAATCTTTTAGTATAAAGTTCAAATTTTTTCTATTTTTATTACTGATATTTCACATGATTTAATGTATAAACTTTTCTAATTCAAAGACCATTTGTAATATATAGAAAAAATATCTACATTATATCTCTATATTCTATTAAAATTCTATATTTTTGACAATTTTTATAATAAAAATGCATTTACAAATTTATTTATGTGTTATAATATTAATAATA
>JBEQBT010000080.1:0-12702 GCA_041639705.1 Clostridiaceae bacterium
TATATATCTAATAATGAAAATTCCTTATATTTTTTGTAGAAAGCCTGCCATATAAAAGCAAGTAAAACAACCATAGCTGCACCAACAGTTGGTGCAAGCCATGCTGCTTGTTTTGCTCTTTCTGCTGCATAAACAGGGATTAGCCTAATCGAAGGGGTAAATGTTATTGTCAAAAACAAAAATGCCGCTTGTCTTATCGAAATTTTTTTACTGTCGCTAAGCATCGAATCCTCCCCTTCATCAAAATTCCTTTCTAAGCAAACTTAAAATAAGTTGTGCTAGGCTTTCCCTGTATGGGTCTGAAAGATAAAAAAATCCTAGAGAAAGCGATAATATTGCAATAGCAATAACCACGGCCATTTCCCTATATTGCTTCTTCTTAATCATAGACCATATTTCAAAAGCGCTAACCATAAATATCAGAACAGTTAGTAATGTCATTTATCTTCACCAACCTTGCTTCGATTGGGCTGCCTAATATCGTATGTCCTATTAATTTTTGAATCCACAATTACATTAAATTTAATATCTGAGAAGGTTTCCTTCCAGTTCTTTTCATATGAATCCTCCCATTTTATGGGATATTTATGATAAACCGCAGTGGCTGTACTAAAAAAGTCTGTACCCCTTTCCTGGGCATATTTAATAACGCTTTCTATTTCATCTTTGATTATCTGTTTCTGCTGATTTTCCAAATCTTCAAGAGTTTTTCCTATAAAAATATCTTCTGATGAACGTATTTCACCAATATTGCTTGACATCTCGACTTTTACAATCACAGTCAGTTCCCCATTTATAATTTCAGGATTCAATTTTGTATTGCTATCAATGATTTCAAGTGAGACATCCTTTCCTTTTGGGCTTTTGACAATGATTACTCCAGACTTGACCTTGTTTCTTAACCAGTTTAACCCTCTCCCCATTTTATCATCCAAATAATCCATTAATTTATCCCCTCTAAATAGGGCAAATCCCCCCAATACTATATCCATTGTTTCATTTGTATCCTGTTCACCATTTGTGAATTTGGCCAATTTAATACTTGGCACATAAAGTGACAGAAATTCATTATCAAGTATATACATGGTTTCCATTAGGTCAACCACACTAGACACTGATTGCCCCCACTGATTCTCATTGATACCCTCCAACCTGTCAAAAACAAATTTATCCCTACTATTTCCTCTTTTAATGACTTCCCCTGCATTTAATCCCTTTGCAATGTAAACCTTTGAATTAAGTCTTAACTCAGGATCACGGCTAAAGAAATCAATATATTTTAAAAGCCCCTCCTTTGCTGCTTCTTCACCGATTACAATATATTCAAGATGCCCCCAAAAGGGCCTTTTATCCATGTAGTTCCAAAAATTTCGAACTGCTTCAAATACTGTGCTGCCTTCGGAGAACAATATTTCTGATTTCTTTTGCTGTCCTCCGCCTCCACCTCCGCTTCCCGGTTTCATACTTTGAGTAGCTATAGTAAGCCGCACTGCATCCTCCTTATCTGGGGATTTGTCCACACCCACTGCCCTTATAAATTCTATCTTATTCATTTCTGTTCTACCTGAAAATTCTAAATTGCATCCCGTCACAGACATCAACAAAGCAAATAATATTAAAAAGCTCAATACCTTTTGAATATTAGCCACCTCTTTATCCTCGCCTTTTCTTGTTCGTGGTCTTCAAGCCTATAGGTCTTTTATATTGTGATGAAAATGGAAGTCGGAAAATAGAATCTTCCATTTGTTTGTTTTCTTCTCCCGCAAAGGGTGACATATATGGAACACTAAATACCTCCATACTAGCCAGGTGGTACAGTAATATTATTCCGCCCAGGCTTAACCCAAAAAGGCCTATGACACTGCTCATAAAAACAAAAATAAACCGCCAAAGCCTTAAAGCATTGGAAAAATCCTGATTTGGCATAGCAAAGCTTGAAATAGCAGTTATGGCAATTACTACAACAACTGCAGGTGAAACAAGCCTTGCATCGACAGCCGCCTGACCTACCACCACCGCCCCAACGATGGATACTGCCTGACCCACACTTTTGGGAAGCCTCAACCCTGCTTCTATCAAAATTTCAAAGGCAGTCAGCATAAAAATAACTTCAACGAATGAAGGAAACGGAACACCTTCCTTTGCTGCAGTTATTGCAAGTGCAAGCCCTGTGGGTATCATTTCTTGATGGAATGTTGTCACTGAAACATAAAGCCCTGGTAAAAATAAAGTAACAAACATAAGGATGAATCGTAAGAACCTAATTACTGAACTTACTATAAAATTTTGTGAATAATCCTCTGGTGCTTGTAAAAACGAGTCAAATGTTCCTGGCACAATGTAAGTAACTGGAAGTCCACCAATTATAATCCCAACACGACCTTCTACAACATTAGCACAGAATTTGTCGGGCCTTTCAGTATAGATTACCTGTGGGAAGGGTGAATATTTGTTATCAATAATGTTTTCCTCAATTACCCCCGAGCTTAATACACCGTCAACATCAATTCTATCAAGTCTTTTCCTTAGTTCCTCAATAATTTTCCTGTTTGTGATGCCGTTAATATATATGATAGCAACAGTCGTATTGGTTTGCTTTCCTATTCTCATTTCACTTATTACCAGGTTATGGGTCCTTATTTTCCTTCTTACTGTAGCTGTATTTGTC
The DNA here is from genome assembly GCA_041639705.1 of Clostridiaceae bacterium. Lineage (GTDB taxonomy): Bacteria > Bacillota > Clostridia > Clostridiales > Caloramatoraceae > JARDZI01. Next base: position 2,669 of record JBEQBT010000080.1, read on the forward strand.
CTTAAATCTTCTATAAAGGAATCCTTTGCACCCTTATTTACATTCTCGTTTGTTGGCTCTGTAATGCTCCTCTTTTCAAATCCTCTAACATCAAATGTGACAGCTTTTTTTGCTGAATTAAATACTAAAGCCACAGAGCCTTCAATAATATCACTTATACAATCTGCAAGCTTATCCCTGGTCCTTTGTGTAATATGATAAATAGTTCCATGCTCTATTCTGCTAATAATATCCTCAGCCTTTTTACTTTGGCTCAAGTGCATTTCTTGTGTCAATGGCTTTAATATATCATCATCAACAGTCTTGGCAGCAATTACTCCGTCAATAAATATAAGTGTGAGAGGAAAATCTTTATTTCCATTTATATAGAGTTCACGAATAATAACATCACTGCTATGCTGCATTAATTTTTTTACATTAGCTGTGGTTAATTCTAATTCAGACTTTTCAAACCTTTCATTATATTGAATCTCATTTTCTATTTTTTCTTTATTTACATGCCTAAAAAACATGATATTACCTCAATTCACTCTTTTTAATAGCGTTTACCATTTCCTTGGTAATTATGCAATGTATTGGTGATTTACTCCTAGGGTATAAAGGTGGCAGCCATATGAGTTATAACTTTTAAATAAGTAATAACTCATATGGCTGCCACTAATAACGCAAAGCTTGATAGGATTATAGCTTTTACTAATAATTCATATGACTGCCAGTTCTATCACATACTATATTCATTACTATGCAATAATTTAAAAAGGGAGATGTATAGAGATGAATGTAACAGTAGATATAACTAGAATAGATTATTGGGAATTTAATAAATTTGCAATGACAACTATTCCAAAATATAGAACTAACTTCATTATTAATATTATCGCAATTCCAGTATCTTCATTTGTAATTTTACTTCTTATGAAACTACCCTTTTATTATGTACTTGTCTCCTCAGTGATTCTTGGAATTATTTCTGATATGCTGCTTATTTATTTTATGAAGAAATCTATAATGAAAATTCCTGATGGCAGGGAAGGTTTTCTTGGCAAGCATGTTATTGAGATAAGAAGTGATGGACTGAGTGAAACAACTTCAGTTAACGAAGGACTCCATTTGTGGAAAGGGATAAGATCAATTCACCAGAATGAAAAATACATTTTTATTTTTATTGATAACCTAATGGCTCATATAATACCGAAAAGAAGTTTTTCTTCCTTGAAGGATGCTGAAGATTTTTACAACTTAGCAATTAAATATTGGGAGGAAAACAAATGAAACTGGCAGCCCTATGACTGATCAGGGAATCCCCTTCACATCCTTTGCTGTAGAGGATATTAATATGGAATATGAAAGGCTGAAGAGCCTGGGTGTAGAATTTACCTTGGAACCTACAGAAATGGGACCTGTAACCGTTGCAATGTTCAACGATACCTGTGGAAACCTTATTCAAATCGGGCAGGCATAAAGTGAACTCGTTCAGCTAAAGCTGAACATCGAGACTTCAGGTGGGGACTCTACCCCACCTGAAGCAAAAAGTGGAAACTCCACCTTATAGAAGGTGGAGTCTTAGAAATTGATAAAAGAGTAAATGTGCTCTACAATATTTATATTTTAAAAATAGACTGTGTTTAAGAATGTTGTTGATATTATGACATTTTATAAGGTAACCTCAATGGGTTCCCTTAACTTATAATTGAGTAAATTTCATATTTCTCACTCAGAATTTTTTCAATACTATCACTTGATATTGGTGGACTATAAAGGTATCCTTGGCTCAACCCACATTGATGTAGCTTAAGAAAATTCACTTGTTGTTCATTCTCAATCCCTTCAGTTATCACGCCAAACTTTAAATTTTGACATATGCTTATAATTGTCCTTACAAGAGTCGCTGTATTAGAATTTGATACAACATCCATAATAAACGATTTATCAATTTTCACATAATCTACAGGTAGCCTGTTAAGAGTACTTAGGGAAGAATAACCTGTTCCAAAATCATCAATGCATATTTTTACTCCTATTTTTTTCAGTTCGTCAATGGCTTTTACTGACTGTTCAAAATTTTGCATTAAGCTTTCTGTCATTTCTAACTCTAATAATTCAGGATTTAATTCTGTCTTTTGTAATATATTTTTTACATGCTCAATAAAATGTGAATCCTGTAACTGGCGGACAGATATGTTAACTGCTATTTTTATTGGGGGAAAACCTTCATCCTGCCATTTTTTATTCTGCCTACAGGCTGTTTCTAATACCCACTCTCCAATTGGCACAATTAATCCTGTCTCTTCGGCTATAGGAATGAACTCTAAAGGTAAAACCAAACCAAATGCTGGGTGAATCCAACGCAGCAGAGCTTCCACTCCGACGATATTCCCTGTACCTAATTCCACTTGAGGTTGATAGTGAAGGACTAACTCTTTGTTTTCTATTACCTTTCTTAGACTTTGTTCTAAATTTATTACACGATTTTTTATATTTTCAGAATTGCAATCATAGAGTTTGTAATTGTTTTTCCCGGATTTCTTTGCAAGGTACATAGCATCATCAGCATTTTTAATTAAAATTTGTCCATCTTCTCCATGCTGGGGACACAAACTAATCCCTATGCTTGGGGAAAGAAAGAACTCTTTGTTACTTAATTGAAATGGAGTACGAAATTCATCCAATATTCGTTCAGCTACTATGATGGCTCCTTTTTGATCAATATCCTCAAGCAAGATAATAAACTCATCTCCACCTAGCCTCGAAACAATGTCTCCCTCACGTGCAATTCCCTTCAATAGTCCTGCGACCTGTTTCAATAATAGGTCTCCTAATTCATGTCCCATCATATCATTTACTGATTTAAAATGATCTAAATCTAAAAACAAAACGGCTAATTGATTCTTGCTTCGTTTTGAACGTGCCAATGCTTTATCAATATATTCGTTTAACATATAGCGGTTAGGTAATCCAGTCAGCCAATCATGATAAGCCATTTGCTTAATCGTATTTTCCATTTTTTTCGACTTGTGATATCTGTTATGATACCAGTAGTTTTTATTACTTTCCCTTTTGAATCTATTAAAGGTGTTACGCTCTCTTCAACCCATAAGATAAGGCCACTTTTATTTATAATTCGATATTCTTGAATAATACCTGTCTTTTCTGAAATCACTTTTTGTTGTGCATAAATTAAAATTTCTTTATCCTCAGGATGAACAAATTCCTTAAATAGTTCAGGATTTTCTTCTAACTCTTTATAAGAAAATCCGTATAATTTAGAAATTCCTTTTGACACTCTGCAGGTATTTCGCTCTAAATCAAGAGACCAAATTGCAGCATTAACATTATCGAAAATTAGCTAAAGTTCCTCTTTAATACGTTTTAATTCTTCAAAATTCTTATTAAGCTTTTCTTTCTCTTTTTTTAATTGTTGATTATAACACTTTACTTTATCATATTGCATACCAAACAAATAACCTAATATTCCTATTCCAGCAACATGGCCCATGTGACTAATATTAAAGGTAATGTTTATTTTATTATGTAAAAGATAGTATAGATAGAAATACATTATAAGTGCACTAATTATTCCTACTATCCTGCCTGTGTACCTCATTATTTATTCACTTCCCTATAATGGTTTTATTACAAATAAAACAGTTAATTTACTATAATAGTTTTCAATTTCATTTTGACATTCAAGTGACGGTAGTATTAATTTTAATACAGTGGTTACTTGACTTTTTTCACTTTTGAGTAAGTTCTAACTTATCAAATATATTTTAATACAATCCATATAGTGGTAAAGCTCCATATTAAGTTTGCCTACCTACTTTAGTACAATCTTTCTACAGTATAACATGTAATTTGACAATAAAGTATATTCTAATTGCAGATTTATAGACATTGAATTCTTAAACGAAGCCCTTAAATATAAATATAGCCCTGGAACTCTCCAGGGCTATATTTATATACTAGCCGTAACTTCCTCCACCGAACCAGTTTTTTCGTTTATCACTGCTTTCCTTGCCACTACAAGATTAATAACCGACAGCCCTGCTGCAAAGAAGAATATATACTGAGGTCCAAAACTTGTCCAGACAAGTCCTCCAATGTATGCACATATTATAGATACAATATGATCCATGCTCATGCCAAGGGACAATGTTGGTGTAATGTCTGATTTTTCAATTGCTATTGAGCGAAGATAAATTATTCTTATCATACCCATTTGCATGGACATACGGTCAAGTATAACCAGCCCAAAGGTTAACATGACAGGTATGCCCGCTGTGGCAAAGAAACCTGTTGAAAAGCCTGATGTCAGTAGGCCATAGGAAATGTATACTCCTATAAAAGAAATGGCATCTGCATAAAGCAGCTTTCTAATACCATATCTGTCAAGCCATCTGCCCAGTGCTGGAATAAAGAATATACCTATAAATGAGCCTATTATTCCAAGGACTGCAAGTGTATCAGCCTTCTTGCTCAAAAGGTCAATAAGTACCCATGGACCAAAAACTGCCATAATCTGCTTTTGTACACCATTCATTATTGCAAGAACATAATAGTATTTATATTCTCTGCGAAATATCAGCTTTAATTTCCGGTTTTCCTTTGTTGGAGTTTTTATAAGCCTGTTCATATAAAGAAACAATATAAAAACGGCTGAAAAAAACACTGCAGAAATAACAAATATAGTCTTAATCTTTGAAGTTAAGCTGAAAACTCCAAGCCTAAATCCTAAAAATACTATAACACTTGCGATCATACTAAAGGCTGTGCTAACTCCTTTATACTGACCCATTCTTTTTCCTACATCTTCACCTTTTATAAGGGATATACCCAGGCTGTCTGAAAGAGGAAAAAACAGATGCATGCCCATGGAGTTTATGAAAAGAAATATAAGCATTACAGCAAAGGAAGGAGTTAAAAATCCTAGAAACATAATTCCAATAAAACTTAGAAGTTGTGCAATTATTCCAATACGGACATCCCCGAGAAAGGACAAAAAAGAAACAACCACGATGCTCAAAATTCCTGGCAATTCCCTTGGAAACTCAATAAGCCCTCTTTGAAAGGCATTCACATTATATGCATCTTTAAAATAGTTTGAAAAAACCCCATCGCTAAGCCCAAGTCCAAGGGCAGTCAAAGCCAAAATAAAAAAGTAAACAATAATTTCTTTTTTCATATTTTTAATATTGACAGTTTTCATTATGTACCCCCCATATTCTATTTAGACGCCTATCAGCGTGTTATGCAAATATATTTTTAAAACTATGGCTAAGACGACAGTAGCTTACAGGTAATTTGTACCATCCCTACAATCATATAATGAAAATACTCCTGGATGCAACTAAATTCCATTTCATCACTAATAAAGCTGTTACATGTTTACTAAGGCATATGAACCAATGAGGAGTTGGAAGCAATAATCGAAAATATGTCTGATACAGTAGTTATTTTTTATACAGATATTGAATTTTTATAGATGTATAATTATACTTATTTTACAAACTATAAACAAAAAACAAAGGAGATAATTATATGGAAAAGATAATACCTAATATTAGTATTGATAACTGCAAGGAAGCACTTGAATATTATAAGGGTGTTTTTGGTGGAGAAGTAAAAAATGTTCAGATGGCAGATGGAAAATCAATGTTTAAAGGACATGAGGGTAAAATAATTCATTCTCAATTAGTTATAAATGATAATTGTATAATGTATTTAACAGACATATTTGGGGAAAAACTAGCAGATAGTAATATCTCCCTGATATTACAGCTTGGCAGTGAGGAAGAAATAAATAAATTATATGAAGCTCTTTCAAAGAAGGGCAATGTAACATTTCCATTGCAGAAAACCTTCTGGGGCTCCTTCCATGCAGTGATAACAGATATTTATGGAGTTACATGGAATCTGGACTATTCAGGAAAATAAAGACCTGCTAAAAATACAAGGGGACTGTGACAGTTCCCTTGTATTTTTAGCATTACTGTTCAGTAGAGCAAATGCTATAATTAAATTAATAATACCTTAAGGAGGTCGTTACAATATCTAAATCCTATGGTGAGGTTTACAAGTCTGCAAAATATAAACATACTGGTAATGGAGTCAGAAGTATCGGGTCCCTTATGGAATCCCTCGAAAATATAGACCCATCAATTGAGTCGGATATATATGGGACAGGCAGAATTATTAATGATTTTGAGAGGGATATTGCCCAGCTTTTAGGAAAGGAAAATGCAGCTTTTTTTCCAAGTGGCACTATGGCACAGCAAATTGCTTTATGTATGTGGTTTGATAAAACTAACCTAAAAAAATGTAGCATATCACCCACTTTGTCATTTAGAAATTCAATAGCAGTCCCCTGAGAGGAGAATTTTTTCTCGACTCAGAGGGCATGAAAACAGTATAACTATATTTGCTTAAATATTTTCAATGTAAGCGGCAAATAAACAGCGTCTTTTATACACCTCCAGTACCTGATAGTATAGATTAATATACCATCAGTATAGGAGGTTTTTTAATTGGATTCAAAAATTATGGAGCTTCGGCTTAAGCAATGGATACCAATCTTTGAGGAGCAGGCCAAGAGTGGTCTAAGCAAACAGGAATGGTGTAGACTGAATGAAGTAAAGCGTGCTGCCTTCTTTAAATGGCAAAGAGAACTACAAAAATATCTTCTTGAAAAGAACGAAAATAGACTTCAATCGCAGCTTTCTACTGAGCTTGCGGTGCATACAGCACCTAAATTTGTTGAATTAGCATCAGCTAGTTCTTCAGTACGATCCAACCTGAATGATCGCTGTGTCAGATCAGGAGATATTACCCCTGTTTCATCCATCAGTATCAGATGCGGTGAATTCTCAATTGACCTGAATGATGATGTCGATGAATTGCTTCTTTCAAAGGTCTTAAAAGTGATGGCTGATGTTCACTGAAAACGGACTTACTTTTTCGAAAATTATGATCGCAGTCGGACGTTCAGATCTGCGCCGCAGCATCGATGGTCTTTCTGCTATGATTCGACTGAAATATAATCTTGATCCACTGGAGAAGGATACTCTTTTTCTCTTCTGCGGTACCAGAAGTGACAGGATAAAAGGGATTCTATGGACCGGGGACAGGTTTGTAATGATCTACATCCGACTTGCAGATGGTCGTTTTCAATGGCCTAGGACAGAGGAAGAAGCCCGTACTCTTTCAGGAGAAGAATTCCTGCGGCTTATGGATGGTTTTACGATTGACCCTTCTGTAGGAAAAAAGAGAAAAAAACCACCGAAAGAAGAACCAAAAAGGAAACGGCGCAATTGAGAGCATGGCCTGATGGTCATGTTCTTTTTCTGCCTGGAAATAGTGGTATTTATTCGAAAATATATCACTATGATATTGACACTATCATAGTGATATGATATAATTAACACTATGGAGGAGGTGGTTTTCATGGCAATAGTAAAGCACAAGGACAAACGCACAGGAGTGACCTATGTCTATGAGTCAGAATCATACTGGGATAAGGAAAAGAAGCAGCCGCGTTCAAAGAGAACTCTTATCGGAAAACTCGATGAAGCAACTGGTGAGATTATTCCTACGGGCAAGAGTGGTCGTAAGAAAACTGTACCTGAGGAAGCGGTTGAAATCACGGAGGAATCCACACCGATCACTCACCAGATACATCTTTTGGTCGAAAAGGATGCAATCATAAGCTCTCTTAAAGCAGAGAATGCTGCTCTGAAAAAAGAAAAACAGGAGATATTGAAATCTTTGAAAATGCTGTATCAGAAATGGTCTGATTAATCATGTATGGAGGTGTGAAAATGAAGGCAGACGGCGAGCAGTTCTTAAACTTAATAAAAGACTACAATGCTGACTGTCTGCGCTCACTTGCCTTTTCACTACATGAGGAGCTAGAGGAACTAAAGCTTCGCCAGTCCGCTAATCAAAGGATCTACACTGAAGCTCATATACAATACTCTGGGCTTGAAAAAAAGTATAATACTCTTCTGAAAGAGAATGAAGTATTAAAGGAGCAGCTGGCAAAAGAGATCGATAAAAACACCTTAAAAGCAAAATCAACCTTCGGGCGTAAGACAGAACAGTTTCTCTCACTTGTTGATGCTGCAGATAATAAAACAGATGAACCTGAGGATGAGAGACAGACAGAAGCTAGAGAACAGCATGATGAAAGGAAGTCCAGGGTTATCGATTTCACTGATCACAAAAGAAATGATAGCAAGAAGACTTCAATGCCTGGGAAGGGAAAATGCAATGGCAGTCAAAAGCAGAACCGTCTTGCCGCTTCCATGGAGAAACTGCCAAAGCAACTAATATATGACTTTGACCCAAAAGCATTGGATGAGGAATATGGTCAGCATAACTGGAGGATAGCCTTCTGGCATTGTCACACGACACTTGAGAAGCTGGATACTCCTTACTACGCTAAAACTGTATATACACCAGTTATATCATCCGGACTTGAACATATGCTTACAACAGTACCATACGCTAATCCTCTAATCATGAAGAGCGCGGCGTCTCCATCCGTCATTGCAGATATCCTTTACCGTAAGTTCGTGCTTGGTCTTCCCTTTTATCGCCAGGCTGTTGATTACCAGATGAATGGGATAGATCTTTTAAAGCAAACTATCATAAACTGGGTGAACAGGCTTGTTCCAGAAATCATGGGACCTGTATGGGATTATCTGACCGAATGTCTTCTGAAGTATAAATACACACAGAGTGATGAAACCTACATTCAGGTAAACAAGGATGGCAGAGGACCGGGGCACAAAAGTTTCATGTGGGTACACTGCAGTAGCGAGCTCCTCAGCTGCAATCCGATAATTATCTTCTGCTATGAAGCAACACGTGGAACAGATCATCTGCGCAGCTTTTTCAGAGAATTCTTTGGATATATAACCTGTGATGCATATGTCTCCTATCAGGTGCTAGAGGATGAGAAAAACGGACTCATTACAGTCACCGGATGCATGATGCATTGCCGCAGATATTTTGCAGAAGCCTTTTTCGTAAATGATGTGGCAGAACTGTCTGATGAACAGCTGCTTGAACTGCCAGAAACAAAAGCTCTTATGCTGATCAGAGATATTTATCATGAAGAAAATCAGCTGAAGGACTTGAATTATGAGGATAGGACTGCCATCAGAAAGAAAAAAGTCGCGCCAAAGGTGGATCAGTTTTTTGAGTATGTCCATTCACTTGAAGCATCAGACGAGATTTTTTCTAACAGAATGAACAAAGCCATCACATATGCGGTTAATCAAGAGGAGCACTTAAGGCGATTTCTTGCTGATGGAAATATATCCATTGATAATGGCCATGCTGAACGAGTTATACGCAGCTACTCTGTAGGAAGATCCAACTGGCTTTTTGCGGATACAGTCTTTGGTGCCGAAGTAAATGCTATGATGTATTCTGTGGTTGAAACAGCAAAGGCTAATCATGTCAATGTACGCTGTTACCTTCAGTATCTGCTTGAAGAGATCCCCAAACATCTGGATCAGTCAGACAAAAGGTTCCTTAAGGATATGATGCCGTGGTCTGATGCCTACCACAGCTATGAATCACTCAAAAAGCAGGCTGATGAACAGCTTTGGCAAAGTCTCTTTCCTGAACCAGAGCGTCCAAGAACCCCAAGGAAAAGGGATTCAGTGGATCATATACCTTCAGAAGGACAAAAAAATGATGAATCATCAGCTGGCCGTTCGGCCTGACAGATTTCGATCTTTCCCTGGGAGCAACCGCTTCCGGGGCAGTCGCTCGTGTCCCAGTTTCTAAAGTTGCAAAAATCTGCGACTTTTGCAACTTTTCATACTCACAAAGTTTAAGCCCTGGCATGATACTAACATGCCAAGGCTTTTATGAATAGACGCTTTTTATTTGCCGCTTACGAAAGGTCTTTCACTATAAGCGTTTCAACCTCGCCGTTTTCGATCAACTTCATCACTTCGTTCCACGCCGGGCGGTTGAAGTTGGTGCCCGAATAACCGTCGTCGTACAGGAATTTCTCGTTGGTG
>JBEQBT010000081.1:0-12670 GCA_041639705.1 Clostridiaceae bacterium
GCATCATATGATGAAAATTTATTTTTTAACCTTAGCCCACTATTTTTAACCATTCCGATACCTCTCCAAAGATCATCACATGATTCAAAATATTGAAAAATTTTATTAAATGCCCTGGTATTTCCTTCATGGGAAACTGCTCTTGTGTATAGATTCTCTAGTTTTGCGCTACCATCATATATCTGTAAAAGGAGCTTATATATTGCTGTTACAATATCACCATTTTCAAATCCAGCAATAACTGAAGGTATCCTATACTCATTAGTTAAAAATTCAAACCCTTTTTCTCCCAGAATTATCGCTACATGTCCTGGACAAATAAACCCATTAATATGAAAGTCCTCCATTAATATTAATTCTCTTAGTATTGGTTCAACTAATTTATGCATTGAAAATATATAAAAATTATTTACATCCTGATCTATTGCTGTTTGAATTGCTAAAGCTGTTCCTGGTGTGGTAGTTTCAAAACCAATGCCTAAAAAAATCACTTCATATTCAGGGTTGTTTTTAGCTATATCAACTCCATCCAATGCAGAGTATACTGTCTGAACATTTGCACCAAGTGCCTTTAGCCTTTCAAGATTTATGCCCTGCACTGTTCCTGGCACCTTTAACATATCGCCATATGTGGCAATAATAATATTTCTATTCTTCGCTAATTCTAAAATTTCATCTATTCTTTCTGCAGGAGTAACACATACAGGACATCCAGGTCCGGAGATAATCCTTATATTTTGAGGAAGCAGGCTCTTAATACCTGATTTAGCTATTGACATGGTGTGTGTGCCGCATATTTCCATTATCTTTATTGGTTTTGTATTCATGCCTTGAATTGCTTTAATTATTTTATCTGCCTCTTGTGGCTTTTTAAATTGTTCCCAGAGCATCAGTGACCTCCTTAATAATCCTTATATTTTCCAATGCCTGCTCTTCAGCCAACTTTTCTATAGCAAAGCCAGCATGAACAATACAATAGTCTTCAATCTTCAAATTTTCAATAAAGTCTATTCTTATTTTACGGGTAACACCCTCTATTTCACCTATTGCTTCTTTTCCGTTAATCTCTACTATTTTTAAAGGTATTGCCAGACACATTTACCCCACCCCCATATTCTGCAATCATTACTTGACCTAGTGCTATCCCTTCATCATTTGTAGATACTCTACTATGGTGATATACATTAAACCCATTACTTTCTAACCTTTGTTTGATCTTTTTTAACAGATACATATTCTGAAATACTCCTCCAGATAAAACCACATTAGATATTCCTGTTCGTTCTTTATTTATTAAAGAAATATCTAATGCCATTGCAACAAGTGTATTCATGAATTTGGCAGAAGCCATACCCTTGCACATTCTTTCTGCAACAATTTCTCTAACCAATGGTCTCCAATCAAATATAATCATTCCATTATCCTCATATAAGGTATATGTGTAGGCTTTTTCAGTATCTGCTGCTGAATTCTCAAGTATTATTGCGCACTGTCCTTCATAGCTTACACTTGATTTGAGACCTAATATTGCCCCAATTCCATCAAATAATCTTCCCATGCTGCTAGCTGGAGGGCAGTTGAAGTTTGATTTTATCATGTCCAATATTTCACTTGAGTTTTCTGTTAGTTTTAAATTCTCAGGTATAAAGTCTAATGAATCAATAATTTGAGAATATCCTATTCTGTATATTTCCTTTGTTGCTCTGTCCCCTCCAGGGAGCTTTATAGGTCTTATTGAACCGACCCTTTCGAATCCTTTAAAATCACCAATCAGGAATTCTCCTCCCCATATACCTCCATCGGTTCCATATCCAGTGCCATCCCATATAATCCCCAATACCTTTTTTGTTAGGTTATTATCAACCATACAGGAAGCTAAATGTGCATGATGATGCTGTACAAACACCAATGGCAATTTACTTTTATTTGACTCATCTATTGCATATTGTGTAGACATATAATCAGGATGAAGATCGCATACAATTATTTCAGGCTCTATATCAAACATCCTTTTAAAATGTATTATTTGCTCCTCGTAATGGGTCAAGGTTTCTATGTTTTTTAAATCACCAATATACTGGCTTGGGAATATATAATTTTCCTTTGTAATTGCAAAGGTTGCCTTTTGTTCTACACCACATCCAAGAATTTGACCTACCCTCTTATTGATTTTAATTGGATATGGTACATAGCCCCTTGACCTTCTAATTGGATATTCTTTATTTTCAAAGACTCTCACCAATGAATCATCACATCTAGTATTAATATCTCTGTTATTCATTAAAAATCCATCTGCTATTCCCGCAAGTTCTTTCAATGCCTCTCGATTATTATGTACAATTGGAGTATCAGAAATATTTCCACTTGTCATAACTAATGTATCAATTTGCTCTTCTAATAGAAGATAATGAACCGGAGTATAGGGAAGCATAATACCTAAATAATCATTATCCGGAGAAATATAATTAAAATCATCTGACTTTTTCTTCAAAAGTACAATTGGTCTTTTGAAACTCATTATTATTTCTCTTTCCTTATCTGATACAAAACACCATTTTTCCACTGTCTCCATATCCCTGCACATCAGTGCAAATGGCTTTTCATCCCTATGCTTTCTTTCTCTTATCATTTGAACAGAACTTTTGTTTTTAGCATCACAGGCAACATGAAAACCACCAAGTCCCTTTACTGCAATTATATTACCCTCAATTAAGCAGTTTCGTGCATTTTCCACTGGATCTCCTTGCATTTTTTCGCCAACTTTATTAGTAAAAAATAGTTCAGGTCCACACTCATAACAAGAATTTGGCTGAGCATGATAACGCCTGTCTTCTATATTTGTGTATTCCTCAAAGCAATTACTACACATTGGAAATATTTCCATAGTAGTTTGTTTCCTATCATATGGCATGTCCTTAATTATAGTAAATCTAGGTCCACAGTTTGTACAATTAATAAATGGAAATTTATATCTTCTATTGTTTTTATCAAAAAGCTCTTTTATGCAATCTTCACATGTGCATACATCAGGTGATATAAGTGTAAATTTTTTTACACTGCTGCTGCTTTTAATGATTTTGAATTCCTTATAATACTTTAACTCATCCCTCATTTTTATTACAACCTCTTCAATAAAAGCTAGTTTAGGACTTTCCTTTTTAATATTCTCTATGAATTTAAACAAGTTACCTTCATTACCTTCAACATCAATTGTTACGCCTGTTGAAGTATTTTTTACCCACCCTTTTAAGTTATATTCTTTTACAAGCTTATGAATAAAAGGTCTAAATCCAACCCCTTGTACTATTCCATATACTTCAATGTTCATCCTTTTCAAAATATCACCTGCTATGTTAAATAATTGCAATATGCTTTACACTAAAATATTACATAATTCTACTTTTCATTCTATTTATTTACAAACCCACTATAACAGTAAATGTGCTATTTTACTTGATTACAGCATCTATTACAGTGTAAAAAATGTTCTGTTTTCATTATAATATAATTACCAATATATTTCAAATAATGAATTATTTATTTTAACAGTTGTTTGAGGTTTTTATTGATTTTCTTAGTATGTAATAAAAATACTATTATTAATTAATATTAATTATATATAAATCATGTTTTTAAAAATTTCCATTAAATTTATTAAAGTTTCTCTTCGTAGTAATTATAAAATATGATATAATCATCAATATATAGAAATTTGATTTGTTATGGAATTATTAAAATGAAAAGGAGTATTTAATATGGGTTTTAAAGATACTATGGCTAAAAAATATGCTGATGCATATTTGAGGAAATACGGAGATAGACTAACTCAGGTTCAGGGACATATTTTAAGTGTCAAAGTTCTTGAAAAAACAATCCTTTGGATATTTCATAAGTTACAGGTTGATTTAGTTGTAAAGCCCGAAAGGAGCAAGGCAATTGCAAGATGTCAATATAAAAAGAATCAATGGTTTAAAAAGCCAAAATTTATGCAGTTAAATCAAGGTCATCTAGTAGTCGTTCAAGGATTAAAGGGTAAAAAGGGTAAGGAAAATAGTGATATACTCTCTGTGTTAAATGTCAGAAACCTAACTACTAAAAAAGACTTGGTACAAGTGGATCAAAAGATGCAAAAGGTGCAGCAAAAACAATTTATTAAATAAGCATATGAAATTTCATATGCTTTTTTTAATAGACTTATTTCTATAATATTTAATGGGAGCGTCTGTACCAAAACAGACTTGATATAGTTGATATTGTTCCTGAGAATGCTATAACTATTCCCCACTGAATTAGAGTTAACCCCTGGGTTTTGAAAATACTCTGAAGCCATGGATTATAAACAGTCAATATTAACATTATAGTAGATGAGATAACTGCTAAAACCAAATATATGTTATTAAGGAAACCAACCTGAAAAACTGAATGTCTTTCGGATTTACATTCAAAAACATGGAACAGTTGTGACATGACAAGGGTACAAAGTGCAACAGTTCTTCCAAGCTTAAGATTCCCATCAAAAAATACTAATGTCATTGCAAATGAAACAATAGTACACAATCCAATTAAAATTCCTCTTAATATAATTTTAGACCATAATCCATTTGAGAAAATACTTTCATCCTTTCTTCTTGGATTTTTCATCATAATATCCTTCTCTCCAGGTTCAAGGCTTAGCGCCATTGCAGGAAGTCCATCTGTTGCAAGATTTACAAGAAGTATTTGTATAGGCAAAAGAGGAAGTGGAAGGTTTAATAATGATGCTACAAACATGGTCAAAACCTCACCAATATTACAGGATAGCAAATATCTAATAAATTTTCTTATATTATCATATATTACTCTACCCTCCCGTACAGCTGCAACAATAGTAGCAAAATTATCATCGAGGAGCACCATTGATGAAGCTTCCTTTGTAACATCTGTACCAGAAATACCCATTGCTACTCCTATGTCAGCCTCTTTTATAGCTGGGGCATCGTTAACTCCATCTCCAGTCATGGCTACAATCATATTTTTATTTTTCAAAGCTTTGACAATTCTGTATTTATGGGATGGATTTACCCTTGCAAATACCCTAACCTTATCTATAATCTTTTCAAGTTGAGTATCATTCATTTTATTTAATTCATCACCTGTCAAAATTATTTCATCTTTCCCAACCATTTTAAGTTCCTCAGCAATTGCCTGAGCAGTTAATTTATGGTCGCCAGTTATCATAATAGGAATAATTCCAGCTATTTTACACTCAATTATGGCATCTCTTGCTTCTTTTCTTGGTGGGTCAATCATACCTATTAAACCAATAAATGTTAAGTTTTCCTCTGAAATGCTGTTTGTCATGGTGTCTAGCTTTTTAAAGGAACAGGCAATAACTCTTAATGCTGATTTAGCCATCTTGTTGTTGGTTTGAGTAATTTCATTGGATAATTCACGTGTTAGCTTAACCTCTTGACCATTAATAAGAATATTAGTACATCTATTTAAAAGACTTTCAATTGCTCCCTTCACAAATAAATATCTTCCACTATCATACTGGCATAATACAGACATCATCTTTCTTTCTGAATCAAATGGATTTTCTCTTATAACTTTTGTTTTTTTCATAATTTCATCTTTAAATATCCCCATTTTTGCCGCCATAACAAGAAGAGCAATTTCTGTAGGATCACCCATGTATAAAGTACCTGTTTCATTTTGCTTATTTGATTTTCGTGATTCTTCAGGAATTAATGCATTATTGCATATTGCACAGCATTCAGCCATTTTTCTTATATTTTTATCATTTCTGACATTTAGTTTTACTGATCCTACTGTCACATTACCTTCAATATCATATCCATCACCAGATACCTCACAATACTTGTCATTTATGTATAGCTTTTTTACTGTCATTCTATTTTGTGTCAATGTGCCAGTTTTATCTGAACATATAATATTTGTACAGCCTAACGTTTCAACTGCTGGAAGCTTTCTCACAAGAGCATTGTTATTCATCATCCTCTGAACACCTATAGCTAGGGATACTGTCACAATAGCTGGAAGCCCTTCTGGAATCGCTGCAACTGCCAGGCTAACTCCTATAAGGAACATTTTATATGCATCTTCTCCTCTAAGTATCCCTAGAACAGTAACAACTGCACATATTAATAAGCACCCAAGCACCAACATTTTTCCCATATTTTCAAGCTTATGTTGAAGGGGCGTTTGGGGTGTCTCTATATTCTGAAGCATATTTGCAATTTTTCCCATTTCAGTATCCATACCGATAGCAATTACTCTTCCCTTTCCCCTTCCATGGGTTATGCTGCATCCCATATAAACAGAGTAGGAATTTTCTTTATTTTCATAACTTTTATATATTTTTTTATCTACTGGTACTGATTCTCCAGTTAATATAGATTCGTCACTTTGTATTGAATCACCATTTACAATAATGCAATCTGCAGGAATCCTATCTCCTGCTTCAATTTCAATTATATCCCCTATAACTATTTCTCTTGCTTTTATTATTTTTACCCTACCATCTCTTATAACCTTTGCTGTAGGAGCTGCAAGTTCGTTTAAAGCCTCCAGGGACCTTTCAGTTTTATATTCCTGTATAAACCCCAACACTGCATTTATTATTACAATGATGAGTATTGTTATGGCATCTGCCTTTTCTCCCATGAATCCTGATATTACTGTTGCAGCAATAAGAATCCAAATAATCAGATCGTTAAACTGTGAAAAGAATATTTTAAATGGAGAGGTTTTTTTCTTTCTTGTTATTTCATTAAAACCGTACTTTTCAAGTCTCTTTTGTGCTTCCTTTGAGTCTAAACCTGTTGTATAATCTAAATATTCATTGGATTTTGCATTTAGTATCCCCACCCTATCATCTCCCTAAAATAATTTCTATTTATAAATTTTTTAATCTATAACTATTTATATTTACAAAATCATCCAAGTATCACATTTGTTTCTTTGTTTTATAATAAACATAGAATTTATTGTTTACATTTAAAAATAATTCTTTATAATTAAATTATCAATATTTACATAAAATTGTTAATTCATTTGAATTTCAAAATAAAATACTTATTATGGAGGTAAAATATGAAAGACACCATTTATATAGTTGGTCATAGAAATCCAGATACCGATTCTATTTGTTCTTCAATAGCATACTCAGAGCTTAAAAGAAAACTTGGACATGATGCTACTGCATCAAGGCTAGGAAAGATAAATAAGGAAACTGAATACATACTAAATTACTTCAATATTCCTGTTCCTGAATATTTAGAAACAGTTAAAACCCAAGTAAGTGATTTGAATATAGACAAGGTAGTACCGGTATCGCCTGAAGTTTCAATCAAAACTGCCTGGACATTAATGAAAAAAAATAATGTGAAAACTTTGCCAATTTCTGATGATTATGAAAGACTGCTAGGAATAGCAACTCTTTCTGATATTACAACTAAATATATGGATACCCTGGAAAATAATATAATTTCAGCAAGTAAAACCCCACTTAGAAATATAATAGAAACACTAAATGGGAAAATAGTGTGTGGGACACAGGAAGATTTTAAAACCAGTGGGAATGTGGTTGTTGCAGCAATGTCTCCAGAACAAATGAAGCCATATATAAATAATGGTGATATTGTAATTGTTGGTAATAGAAGTGATACACAGTTGAAAGCTATAGAACTGGGAGCAAACTGCTTAATTATTACAGGTGGGTGCGAACTTGAAGATAAGATCATAGAAACAGCGGAAAAAAGTTATTGTGTTATAATAAGCACGACCTATGATACCTTTGCAACTGCAAGATTGATAAATCAAAGTATACCTATAAGACATGTTATGAGTACTGATAATTTAATCACCTTTAACATTGATGATTTTATTGATGAAATAAAGGACAAAATGCTTCAAACAAGATACAGAAGCTACCCTGTTGTAGACGATACAAATAAAATTATTGGCTTTATTTCTAGGTACCATTTAATATCACAAAAGAAGAAGAAAATTATTTTAATGGACCATAATGAGAAGGTACAATCGGTAAATGGTATCGACGAAGCAGATGTATTAGAAATAATTGACCATCATAGAATAGCAGACGTTCAAACAGGTAGACCTATATATTTCAGAAACGAACCTGTTGGTAGTACCTCAACAATTGTTGCAAATATGTATTTTGAAAACGGAATAAGACCTCATAAAAGCATAGCAGGAATACTTTGTGCTGCAATTCTTTCTGATACCTTAATATTTAAGTCTCCAACTTGTACATACATAGATATTATGACTTCAGAGAGACTTGCAGAAATTGCAGAAATTAATACTGAAGAATTTGCTCTAGCAATGTTTAAAGCTGGCTCCTCACTACAGGATAAAACTCCAGAGGAAATATTCTACCAGGACTTCAAGGAATTTACTCTTAGAAAATACAAAATAGGAATTGGTCAGGTTAGCACCGTAGGAACAGAGAATATTCAGGAAATAAAGGATAACATGCTTGATTATATGAAGTCAGTATATAAGAATAAAAGTTATAATTTGGTTATTATAATGTTAACCGATGTTTTAAAGGAAGGTTCAGAACTTCTATTTGTTGGAGATGATAAGGAACTAATAGCAAAAGCATTTAATGTTCAGCCTGGGGAAAGCAGTGTTTATCTTCCTGGTGTAGTTTCCAGAAAAAAACAAGTAGTACCTCCTTTATCTGCTGCTGTAGAATAATTAAAATGCGTCCTAAAATCATAGGACGCATTTTTTAAACTATTTATTCTGCTTTTTCAACATCTTTTAAAGATAAATTTACTTTTTTATTTTCTAAATCTATCTTTGTAATTTTCACATTTATTTTTTGATCTACTTTTAGAACTTCCTGTGGTCTTCCTATTCTTTCTTCAGAAATATTTGATATATGTAGCAGCCCATCTACTCCATCTATCAGCTCAACAAAAGCACCATATTCCATAAATCTTACAACTTTACCTTCTACTACATCCTCCTCACTGTTTTTTTCTATAAATTCCTCCCAGGGTTCCTTATTCATTCTTTTTATACTGCCAGTTACCCTTAATGCCTCTTTATTTACCTTTATTACAAGGAATTCCACAGTTTGATTTTCACTAATAACATCACTAGGCTTGTTTATTCTCTTCCATGAAATTTCTGATACAGGTATAAATACATCTACATCTCCCATATCAACAAATACACCTGCATCAATTATAGACCTAACAGTACCACTAAATGTTTGCCCTGCTTCTAATTTTTCAAAAACTTTTAAAGCTCTTTCTTCTTTTTCCTTTCTTGCAATTTCTTTTCTAGAAATTAAAAGTTCAAGAGTTCCTCTTCTTTCTTTAATATCATTTATATTAACCTTTAACTTTTTATCTATATATGAATTTTGATCTTCTCCCCTATAAAGTCCTGAGAGTGATAGAGGCATAAATGCTTTTATATTTCCATACAGACATGCAAAGCCTCCCTTATTAACTTCCTTAACTACTACATCGATAGGACTTCCAGCTTCCTTTGCTTCATTTAATGACTTATAGAATTCTTCTTTTTCAGCTTCTCTTCTGCTTAGAAGTATATTTCCCTCACCATCATTCATACTGATAACTTCAATGTTCACTAAATCACCTGATTTAAATTTTTCTTTAAGGTTCACTGGCATATTTGCCACTTCTTCCATTGGAAGTATTCCATCTGACTTATACCCGATATCAATAAACACTTCCTTGTCCGTAACTGAAATTACTTTCCCCTCAATAACATCCCCAACATTAATTCTTTTGAATGTCATAAAGTACTCCTGCTCTTGTGAAAAATTCTGTTCTTCCATCTTCTCCTTATTCTCCTTTGCATTTTTTTGTTCAGCCTTATTCTCTGTTAAAGAGTTTATTTTATCTATCACATTTTTAATAATGTAATCTGGAGTTGATGCTCCAGCTGTAATTCCGACAACATTTACTCCTGCTAAGTCTTGAAGGTTAAGTTCCTTTTCAGTCTCGATAAACATTGTTCTTTCACAGCTACTTTTACATATCTCATAGAGCTTTCTAGAATTTGAACTTTCAAATCCTCCAATGACTAGCATGGCGTCTACCTTTTTTGAAAGTTCAAGTGCCTCCCTTTGTCTTAGTTGTGTAGCATTACAAATAGTATTATATATTAATATTTCCTTTGATAATTTTATTATCTTTGTAACATAGGAATACCATTTTTCTTGATTAAATGTTGTTTGGGAAACAATACATAACTTTTCATTAGAATTAATAAGATTAATATCCTCTTCATTAGTGATAATAATTGCACTGTTACTACACCACCCATTAATACCCTTAACCTCTGGGTGATCAGGATCACCAATAATAATAATTCTATAACCCAAATCACACTTTTCTTGAACGATTTTATGTATATATATAACATATGGGCAAGTAGCGTCTATTATATTTGCTCCTTTACCTATTAACCCTTCATATTCGACCTTTGATATGCCATGTGACCTAACAATAACACTATAATCCTTACTTACATCTTCTATTTCATTTATAACATTTACACCCTTTAGCCTTAAATTCTCTACTACTTGATTATTATGAATAATTGGTCCATAGGTGTATACCTCCTCACTCTCAGCTGCAGCCTTCTCTGCTTTTTCTATTGCATTTTGAACTCCAAAGCAAAATCCTGCACTTTCAGCAAGTAAAATTTCCATAGTTAAGCCTCCTTTTTAAGTTCTTCTATTTTTTGCATAATTATCTGACTTATTTCTTCATAATCATTGTTTGTCATTTTTTCCTTCTTGTATTGAACTAAATCTGCAGGTTTTCCTATAGTAATTATCAATTTTGTAAATGGTATATAATTACCTGAAATTAAAACGGGTATAGCTGGACTTCCTGTTTTAATAGAAAATACAGCAATGCCTGGATTAGCTTTTCCAAGCTTCTCTCCCTTTACTCTAGTTCCCTCAGGAAATATTCCAACAAGTTGCTTGTCCTTCAATATCCTAAGTGTGTGTTTTATAGCACTAATATCAGCTTCTCCTCTTTTAACAGGGTATACATATATCTTTCTAAGTATAAACCCTAATATTGGTTTCTGAAATAATTCGTACTTCGCCATAAACTTAACAGGTCTTTTAATACAAATGGCAACTAATAATGGATCTAGCCAGTTAAAATGATTCGGACATATAAGTGCACCCATATCATCAGGTATATTTTGGTGACCATTTATTTTAATCCTATAAAAAATGTGAAAAAATACCCACATTATTCCCTTTGCAATATTATAAAGCATGTTTTCACTTCCTATCCTTCATTACAATATTAATTATCTCATTTACTACTTCATCAATGGTTTTGCCAGTAGTATCCACTAAATTGGCATCCTCAGCCATGTATAATGGATTTATTTGTCTTTCCATATCATTTTTATCTCTCGCAGCAATATCCTGACATATGTTTTCGAATGTAACATCTAGCTTTTTCCTGCAAAATTCATTATATCTTCTACTTGCTCTTTCCTCAACAGTTGCTGTTAGGTAAATTTTATATTTTGCATCCTTCAATACATTAGTTCCTATATCTCTACCATCCATGACCAAACTTTTTTTTGCTGCCATATCCCTTTGTAAATTAACAAGCTTTTCCCTGACTATTGGAATGGTAGAAATTTTTGATGATAAATTACTCATTTCAGGAGTTCTTATTTTATTTGAAACATCAACTCCATCTAAATATATCTTGCCACTATTAAAATTTATATCTGTGTTCTTAAGAAGATTTCCTATTCCATCAATATCTTCAATGTCAATATTATTATTTAATGTCTTTAAAGCAATAGCTCTATACATAGCACCTGTATCAATATATTCAATATTAAGTCTCTTTGCAATTATTTTAGAAATAGTACTTTTCCCTGCTCCCGCAGGTCCATCAATTGCTATAACGATTCTTTCCACTGTCTGTCCTCCCAAAATATATTAAGTATTAATTCAATGATGAAACATTATATATATTCAATAAAAATAAATAAAATCCTGCATAATTAAAATTCATAATTTGAATGTCAATTGCATTTTAACAGTATATTCCTGCACTGTATCCAGTAGAAAAAGCAATTTGAAGATTAAATCCTCCTGTTAATGCATCAACATCTAGTAGTTCTCCGACAATGAATAAGTTTTTAACAATTTTTGATTCCATTGTGGTTGGATCTACTTCCTTAACGCTCACTCCTCCTCTAGTTACAATAGCCTCCTCTATTGGTCTAGTTCCAACAACAGTTACTTTAAACTCTTTAAATAATCTTACAAGTCCCTGTCTTTCTTCTCTTGTAATCGAATTCACTGTCTTCTCAGCATCAATTCCTGATAATTCTATTATAATTGGAATTAGCTTTTGAGGAAGCAATTCATCTAAAGAGTTTTTAAAGTGCTTATTTTTATTTTTTTCAAAATCCCTTAAAATCCTCCTATCCAGCTCATTTGAGTCAAGTGCAGGCTTCATGTCAATATATGCCTCAACTTCACCTGGAAGGCATTCAGTAACCCTTCTACTTGCTGATAATACAACTGGACCTGATATACCAAAATGAGTAAATAACATTTCTCCAATTTCCTTATATATTTGTTTATTCCTGTACCTTATACTAAGCT
>JBEQBT010000082.1:0-12432 GCA_041639705.1 Clostridiaceae bacterium
CGGTTGGCGGATTTTTCAGCGTGTCTTGAGACACAGCCAGTACCACGCCCTTATAGGGCTAGTGCAAACCACCCGTTTTACGGGTGGTCATGATTAAAAGAAATTATTTTACTACTCCTGTGAATGCTTTCGAGAATACTTTTCTTATTAAATTGTATAAACCATTAACATCAGCATTAATTAAAGTTCCATTAGACTGTCTCCTTTGAAAAATTTATATTGATTACTACAATTTTTTGCAATATTATAGAGGTAGTACTATTTTTAGATATTTTTTGACACAGAGTTACAAAATAGAAAAATTTCTTAGAGGTATAAATTATGAGAAAATTAAAACACTTCATACTTTGCTTAACATTTTTAGTTCTTCTTTTTTCTCTATTTCCCCAAAATGCATACTCATCAATTAGCAGCAGAAGACCACGTGTTTTGATTCTTAATTCATATCATTATGGGAATGAGTGGTCCGATGAGATTGTAAAGGAGATAATGAATGTATTTAAGGAAAAGCTTCCTAATTCAGATATTAGCATTGAATATATGGATGCAAAAAGAATATTCAACCAACAATACTTTGAGGAACTTTATAAAATTTACAAGTATAAATACAGTAATCAGAAAGTTGATGTAATTATTTCAAGTGATAATAGTGCATTCGATTTTCTTCTTAAATATAGAGATGACCTATTCCCTGGTACACCAGTTGTATTCAGTGGTGTTAATAATTTTAATGAGAACCGTTTAACCGGGCATGATCTTTTCACTGGAATTGCAGAGAATGCAGATATAAAAACAAATATAGATATAGCTCTAAAGCTACATCCCAATACAAAAAATATAGCAGTTATAACAGATAAAACTACTACAAACCCTGCTCTTCGAAATAATCTAGCTATTACAGTATTAGCCTTGAAGAATAAAGTTAATCTGACTTACATAGAAGACAGGAATATTGACGATGTTCAAAAAAAGATACAAGAGTTGCCAAGTGATAGCATTATTTTTCTTATGACACCAGTATTTGAAGATTTATTTGGAGAATCAATCCCAGTAACCGAAGGTGCAAAAATCATATCACGCACTTCTAAAATTCCCATGTATAGTCTATGGGGTTATTATATAAATAAAGGTATAGTTGGCGGTATGCTTACTTCTGGCTCTGTTCAAGGCAGACAGGCAGCAGAAATGAGCATTAAAATTTTAAATGGAACTAAAATTTCTTATATTCCAATTATAAATAATAATAGTGGTAATACGCTTATATTTGACTATAATCAGCTTCAATATTATGGTCTAAAAAATAATCTTCTTCCAAAAGGGAGCACTATTATTAACAGCCCCCCAAGATCGTATACCATAGATAAGCACATCCTTTGGATTTCTATAATAGCTGTTATACTTATACTTCTAATAGCGGTTATCATTTTATCATTTATTGTTGCAAAACTAAAACGTATGGATAAAGCTCTTAAGGATAGTGAAGAACGTTATCGCAAGTTAGTAGATTTTCTTCCTGACGCGATTTATGTGTCTCACAATGGTATTATTGTTTTTTCAAATGCTTCCGGACTTAAACTGCTGGGTCTAAAAAATTATGATGAACTCTTAGGTCATGAAATAATGCATTACATAAAATCTGAATCGAGCAGTTTAGAAACTGAAAATATGAAAAATATGCTTTATAGTAATAATTCAATGCCACTTCACGAATATAAGCTTATTCAAAGAGATGGAGCAGAGATTTATGCTGAATCATCATCAATATCTTTTCCCTGGGAGGGTGAAACTGCACTACTAATTGCAGCAAGAGATATTACCGAACGTAAGCAAGCCGAAGAGCTTGAAAGAAAGCTTGAGGAAAATAATATTCTTCTCAGAGAAACTATGGAGCTTGATACCCTTAAAACAGAATTCTTTGCAAATATATCTCACGAACTTAAGACACCTTTAAATGTAGTTCTAAGCTCAGCTCAAATGATAGAGGCCATTAATAATGGGAATATTAAATTTGATAATAATGCCAAAGCTAATAAATATATAAATATGATGAAGAAGAATTGTTTTAGGCTCATAAGACTTGTAGACAACCTTATAGATAGCACTAAAATAGATGCAGGTTATTTTCAACTATATCTTAAAAACCTTGATATAGTCAGTGTAGTAGAGGATATCACTCTTTCAGTTGCAAAGTATATTGAAGACAAGGGTATAAACCTTATATTTGATACAGAAGTTGAAGAAAAAATAATTGCTTGTGATGGAGAAAAAATTGAAAGAATAATTCTGAACCTGTTATCAAATGCTGCTAAGTTTACAAACGAGGGTGAAAGCATTATGGTTAGTATTTATGATAAAGTTGATAGTGTTATTATATCTGTTAAGGATACAGGTATTGGCATTCCAAAGGACAAACAGGAAAGCATATTTGAAAGATTTGTTCAAGTGGATAAATCCCTAACAAGAAATCATCTTGGAAGTGGTATAGGCCTGTCTATTGTTAAGTCACTTGTTGAAATGCATGAAGGGAAGATTCGTTTAGAAAGTGAGCCAGGTTGTGGTAGTGAATTTATAGTAGAGCTTCCAGTTAAAATAATACCTGAAGTTTATGATTCAAAGGAAAGTGAAAATCACCACAAACAGGTAAACAAAGATAGAATAAATATCGAACTTTCTGATATCTAGATTTAAAAGACTATTATATAAAGATAAGAATACATAAAAAAGAACCATAAAAGTGGTTCTTTTTTATGTACAAAATATATTAGAAATTTTAAATCATATGCGGATTGATTAATAGGCAATGGGTAGATGTTTCGCAGCAGGGGAACTAGCCCCTACCATTACAATACTTATAATTTGTAATTATAAGATATTTGGTTTACTCTTCAAATGCATTATTAAGCTCCTCAGTACCCAATAACACAAATTTACCATTCCTTATAATGTCTATTCTTTCTCCAGAATAGGTTAGGGCAGATATAAATTCTATTCCCTCATATGGAAGGGTAATGTCAGTATGAACCCCTGTGTATGCTTTATTCAAATCTACCTTTCTAAGTATTGACATCTCATTTTCTCTAGCAGTGATTTCCTTCTTATTTAAAATATTATAAATTGGAAGATCCTCTACCCAGCTAAAACAGGTATCCCCTATTGCAAAGTGGGGACCCATTTTCTCGATTATTAATATTGGCAGCACCTCAAGTATGTCATATTTTTGAGCTACTACATATGCATAAGTGTTTGTACCTATTGCAAATTCTCCCAGAGGTAAAGTCTCATGAAGCTGCATTAGATTTTCCTTTATATACTCAATATTATCCTTTTCATTGTCAAAATTAGTACAGCTGTAGTCTGATACATAACCATCCTTAAATATAACCTTTAAGTTCTTATATCTTAAGCTTCCAAGAAATATATCCTCAATATGAAGAACTCCATTTGTACCCTTAAGCTCTGGAGAAGTAAAAACTTCCCCTAATGGTATATTTACACCTCAACACAATTCACAAAATTGGTTTGCTTGATCGGATTTTGAAGTTTTGGAAGCTTAACCTTAATATCGGTTTCATTTGTTCCCTTACCCTTTATATGAACATATTCGCCCTGGTCAAGAGCATCAATTATATGTTGTTGTATTTTTTCATATAGTCCATTGTCCATCATGTTAATCTTTAAAGTCTCCTCAAATATCTCCTCAAACTTTTCTCCAATTTCTGGGCTTGGGAATGCAATAATACAAAAGCTTGTTTCCTCAGAAGCATCATATTTTTCATATATCTGAATAAGCCTATTCCTTTGTTGTTGATGTATTTGCTCCTGTTCCTTTGACAATTTCAGACATTCACTTTTCTTTACTGGTGAGAATGGCTTCTCTCCAAAGTTATCAAATAATACAGGTCCAACTTCGAGCTTTAAAACATCCTTGCTGGTTTCACATGCCCTTTCATATGCTGTTTCATAAAGTGCTGCATACTCTTCATTTAAGAATAATGCATTATCAAATCTATGATCATAATCATATTGTTTGTTAGGAATTGTTGATATTACATCTGCAATTGCAACTTCAAAACCTCTTTGCTTAAATTCTTTAATAACTTGTCTTGCGATTATTTCCTGCCCAGCATTATAGAACAATCTAATAACATTTCTGTTTTTTCTATCCTTATTATCAACAGTAAAACTTCTTATAAATGCTTCAACAACTGTCCTGGATAACTTTATTATTTTATCAGTTGGATACTTTACTAAAAATTCTGAGGTTTTTACTTCATTCTCAGTTATATATTTTCCAAATTTGAAAAGATATTTAGGATCATTTAAGTCAGCTCCCAATATAGTTTCCTTATAGAAACCAAAATCCTTATTCGTTCTTTCTTCAAATCTATAACTAATATTTTTAGCAATGGATGCTTTATCAATTCGAGTAAATATTCTCTTTAGCTCCTTATAATCCACTCCCTCATATTTAACCAGATGGTATGCATCTATTAACAGTTTATTGTTTTCTAACATGTTGAATATTCGATGTTTAAATGCATACTCGATATATTCTCTTAGTTTTACATAGGTAGCAGATAATAACTGTCCCATACCATCTCCAAAAATTGAAACTGCATAGATAGGATTTGCATAGCTTGTACTATAATTTTCTCCTCGAAGTTCCTTGTATAGACTATTGTTTTCTTCTTTTAATTCTTCAAAACTTTTCATATTGAAGTACTCATCATTATAAGCTTTTTCAATTTCTGCAAGCCTTAGCACCCACTTTGCAGCATGATTAAAGTATTTGTAGTACTTATTTTTCTCCTGCTCATCCCCCTGAGCTTCTGTATCTGAAGCCATTTGTCTGATAATCAGAAGGCTTCTATTATAGCAATCAAGTGCTTTTTCGTTTTCTAACCTGTAAAATTCCTGAGACTTAATCATTGGTGATCCCCCTTTTTAATAAACAGAACTTTAAGGACTAATAATTACAAAATAAAAACCTTTTCATCAAAGGTTTTTATAATATCACAAAACATATACTTATTTTACCATAGAATAACAATCAAATAAAGTAAAATCTATGCAAATTTTACAATATGAGTGTCAGTCACTTCATATTCACATTTGAGATCTGAAATGTGAATGTGAAGTGACTGGCATCTAGACCCTGTATGCTAACCATTTAAAAAACCTTCCCAGCTTGTTAAAGGAAATTATTTTGCACAATAACTCGGTTAGTTTTCCAAACTTCCTATAAAAAAAATTGAATGCTAAAAATGGTATCCATTGTTTTTTTGATTTTGGAAGTCTTTTCATTATATTTTTAAAGGAATACACCTCTTTATATACCCATAGATAGCCTTTGTACAATTCTGACCCAGTCATATTCTTTGGTTTGTACACAACATGAGCTGTATTATAATGGGACAAATCAAAATCTACAATTCTATCCTGCTGTAACAATGTTGAATATAATTTTGTGCCAGGATAAGGAGTTAGAATATGTGAAGTTACCGTTTCAATTTTATTATTAACTATCCAGTCTAGTGTACTTTTAAAAACCGAAGCATTATCTTCATCCAAACCAAAAACAAAGCTTGCATTTATCATTATTCCTCTTCTGTGAATCTCATCTACTAGTCCCTCATATCTATTTACACTATTTTGTACTTTATGAACACTTTCTAATGATTTGCTATTTATACTTTCAAAACCTATAAAAAGACTTTGACAACCTGCATCTTTCATTTCATCTAATAATTCAGGCATATCCACTATATTTGAAGTCACCGCTGCATTCCACTTTAATTTAAGAGGTTTTATTTCCTTGAGTAATTGACTGGTCCACTTAGGATTTCCAATGAAATTATCATCAATAAACATTATGTGTCTTGTTTTTAATGCATTTATGTCCTTAATTACATCATCTATTGGCCTATTTATATAGGTTTTTAGGCTTTTCTTGCTGCTGTTATAACAGAAATCGCATTGAAAAGGGCAACCTCTGCTTGTACTAATAATGTTTGTATATAAATACTTTCTATTATCAATAATAATATAATCAGGAGATACAATCTCCGTCCCTGAAATACCTTCCATATCACAATATACCTTCTTAAGCGAATTATTTTCTTTATCCTTAAGAATTTTTTCCCAGACTCTTTCAGCCATTCCTACGCATATTGCATTAAAACTGTTTATAGCTCCATCTGGATCTGATGTTATATGTATGCCTCCTGCAATTACTGATACACCACGTTTTTGAAATTCCTTTGATATCTCTACTGCTCTATTTGTTACATCTACTGTAACAGTTATACCAACTAAGTCTACATACTCATCAAAGTCTATATCTTCTACATTTTCATTTTCAATTATAACAATATGCTCTTTTGGTATAAGCTTTGCAAGTGTTAATAATCCTAGGGATGGAGACATTCTTGTCTTTAATTTTGTATCCATTGGCCTTGGCAGCATTCCAGGCTGGATTAATTTAATCTTCATAATGTTACTCCTACCTTACTAATATGTTATATTAATTATTTAAATATTTAATTTCTTTTAACTCCCTCAGCCAACATTTCTATGGCCTCTCTAATCCGCTTATCCCTTGTCTCAATCCTTTTAGCGCTTAAAACCCAATTTCCAAATTTCTTTTGATTTGAATAGGATAAGCTTTTAAAGAAGTTTTTTGCTTTTTCATTCTCGTCTAATTGTTTCTGGAAATCCTCGGGTACTTCAATTATCCTTTCCTCATCATCCTTTGTAATAGCCACATGTACTAAATCCCCTGGCTGCTTATTAATTTCACTTCTTATTTTTTTAGTTATTCCAAGCAAATGACAACCTTTGTCCATTTTTGCTAAGGAGCCTCTATATTCATAACCATCAAATGTTGCCCTTACCTTTACTTGCCCTTTGACACCGAACTCTTCTTCCACATTATAAGGAAATTCAATATAGGCACCATCTATTAAATCATGTTTTTTTATTTCTGCATCAAATTCATACATTTTCATATTTCAACAACTCCTCTATAAATACTTTTACTCTGCATAAATTTGCAGAGCCTGCCTCCCAGCATACTATCTTTTATTTCATTTTAGCATAAATTTTAACAACTATATCAAACAAAATAAAAAAAGTGTAGTAATAAAACTACACGTTTTTCATCATACCCTTCTCGTGTTTTAAAAGCCATGCTTTTCTTTCAAGTCCACCTGCATATCCTGTAAGCTTTCCATTGCTGCCTATAACTCTGTGACAGGGCACTACAATACTTATTGGATTTTTCCCATTAGCATTACCTACTGCCCTCACTGATTTGCTGTTGCCAAGCTTGTATGCAATATCCCTATATGTAAATGTCTCGCCACATGGAATATTCATAAGTTCCATCCATACCCTTCTTTGAAACTCTGTACCTATCATAGTAAGCTTTATATCAAAAGCCTTTCTTTTACCCATAAAATATTCATCCAGTTGATTATATGCATCCTTCAGTGCCTCTGGTATTTTATCAACTGTCACTTCACCTTCATTAAAAACAATAGAGGTAACTCCATCCTCAGTACCAGTAATCTCCACAATTCCTATTGGTGAAGAATAATAGGTCTTAAATATTTTATCCATAATTAATTCCCTTCTTTTTTATCAATTACTTATCTGGAAGTTGGTATTATTTGAACTATTTCAGGTCCTTTACCTATTCTTATAAGGTACCACGTTCTAATCCCTTATAATTTCAAATTGTTTTTACTAAAATGTCTTCCTTCACTAAAGTCCTTTGATGCTTCTAACTAATTTATCAGTATTTAAAATCATTTTTGGAATGATAGCTCTAACTGTTTTTTTAGGATCAACTACCTGACTAATTTTTATATCAACTACTAGGCTTGCTAGCATATATGCTTCTTCCCATGAAATCTCAAGACCTTTTGCTAAATGCTCCACCCCCTGGTCTGATGCTGATTTTATAGCATCATCCAGCGTATCACCAGAAGCTATTACCATTGTTGCATACGAAGTTTCAAGTATTGGCCAGGTAACAGTTTTGTTCTTTATAACATCAACCTTGAGTGTTACTTCACCTTGTACTTCTAAACCTGTAAAGCATATTTCTCCATCACCCATTATCGCATGTAAATCCCCTAATGCCAAATGCCCTCCAGCTTGCCTCACTGGGAAATAGATAGTTGTCCCCTCACATATATCCTTAGTATCCATATTTCCGCCATGCTTCCATGGACTATCTGTACCCCATTCTCCATCCCCATTTCCTGGTGCAACACCTATAACACCTATCATTGGGTTTATTGGTATCTCTAATCCATTTATCTGGCAGCACCTATCCTTTATAGGAATAATCTTAACCAGTGACTTCTTAGCCTTTTCTGCTAACACTCCTTCTCCTGGAGCTATCATTACAACACCCTTTTCAGCTATATCCACGTTTAAAATTTTAACTTTAAGAAGATCTCCTGGTTCTGCACCATTAATAAATATAGGTCCTGTTGCTGGATTAAGTGTAGAGTGGTCAATACTGGTTAAAACCATATCCTCACTTGTTATTTGCTGAAAGAAACAGTCATTTGTTTCTACCTTGAAAATTTCACCTGGTTCTACGATCACTACAGATGTCATATTTGGCTTAAAGCTGTAAATTACATTTGTACTTTCAACCGTTTTCATTAATATCCCTCCTTATATCACTTTAATTTGTACAATGCTTCAATTTCATCAATCTTTTTCACTTATTTCAAATAAACTCAATTGTTCCATTTGCTTTTTATCCTCATAGGTATGCAGATACCTAAATATTTCATCACCTTTGCATACAATACCATGCTTTTTGCATTCATCGTAAAAAATCTTCATCAGTGTATTGCTGTTATCACTGTTACATCCATAGGAATATCCAAATTTCTGCTGATATTTACTCTTTAACCCGGGAAAATGCTCATCGAGTTTTTTGTAAAAATATTCTCGGTTACCCTCCCGCAGAGTTAACCCCATACCAAAGCAGATAATGCCATATACCTTGGCTTCAATGCAATATTTTAGAATACCCCTCAGATTTTCCTCTGTGTAGTTGATAAATGGCAAAATTGGGTCAAGCCACACGACTGTTGGAATACCGTTGTCACCCATAATTTTAAGGGTTTCAAATCGTTCCCTGGTGGTGCTGACATTTGGCTCAATTATTTTACACAACTTCTCATCATATGTAGTAAGTGTCATTTGCACAACGCATTTGGATTTTTCATTAATGTTTTTCAACAAATCCAAATCCCTTAAAATACGGCTAGATTTTGTTTGAATTGCAAGTCCGAAACCGTATTTATCAATAATTTCAATACAATTGCGGGTATTCATTAGCTCGGTTTCAAGATGTATGTAGGGATCGCACATAGCACCAGTACCTATCATGCACTTCTTGCGTTTACTTTTGAGTGCTGCTTCAAGCAGCTCTGGTGCATTTGACTTGACTTCAATATCCTGAAAATCATGCTCCATCTGATAACAGCGGCTTCGACTGTCACAGTAAATACAGCCATGGGTACAACCGCGGTATATGTTCATTCCATTTTGAGGGGATAGGATTGCCTTATATTCTTTATAATGCATAGCTTTCTCCTTTTGTGATCTTCATCGCACATATATTGCTACCTAAAATTTCACAACAAATTAGTTTGTGTTAATATTTACTACTTATTCAAGTATATCATAAAAATTATTCTTTCTGTAATTTCCACCTATAAAAAAAGATGGCATATGCCACCTTTTTATCTTGAGTAAAACTCTATTATTCTTGATACTGTTACATCCACAGGGATATCATCTACATAAGGAATCTTTACCAGTTTTCCCGAAAAACATTCTTCACTCTTTTCAAGGTAGTTAACCCCAAGCATTAGTGAATTAAAGTTCTCAGCAAACATATTATTCTTTCTTGATTTTTCCCTTTATACATTAAAGACTAATGCTATGATTTTTAAAACTTTTAACTATAAAGTACCAGCAAAATGGCGCAAGAAGAATCAGCAGAACAACTACTATAACTGGGTAGAAGACTGGATGTTCAAGAATATTATATACCTTAAATGAACTAAACAACCTTTCCACCTGCATGAACCATGTATAGCTAAATCTTGTAATTAAATCAGCTAGTGGTGTCTTAATTGCTATAACCTTATCAACCATAAATGGAAGTATAAAAGTAACTGTGCACATGAAAAATGTAAGTACTTGAGTTTTACTAATTGATGAAATTAACAAAACAAACAAACCAAATACAATACATGCTCCTAAACTGATTAATAACTGAAGAAGGTAATACTGAAAAACAGTAAAATTATATGGGGAATACATATAACTAGTTAAACACTGCATGGGTGCATTCCAACCATGTGTACCAAAAATAATTAGGTTTCCTAAAAGGTTAAGCAGATTAAAAATCAAATCAAGAACTGCTATAAATAGAACCGCTGCTGCGATCTTAGCTCTTATCAATTTTGTTTTACCATATTTTGAACTCAGTATTATTGAGTCCATTCTTGATGAATATTCACCAGAAAACATGGATGAGAGTCCTAGGAGTATCAATACAGCCATCATAGCTGCTCCAAGTGAATAAACATATCCAATAGAATAATTCCATCCACCTGTATAGTAATAATCCTTTGTCTGCACCCCTGTCATTGTATTATAGAACAATGCATTACTTCTCAGATCATATCCTACTGTGTCATTAATATGCTTTTTTGCGTCAGCAATACTGATTCTTTTGAACTCATATACCACATATTTTTGATAAAGGTTACTGTATAAGCTTCTTCTAAATAATTCCTCCTTGGTTGTTGATGTAGTATTTGCTGTACTGGCATTTTGTGCATATCTAACTTCACTGACAGCTCTCGCCACTTTTTCATCGGTTATTGGACCTTCAACTTCCTCCAGATAATTATTAACAACATTTTTATCTATATTATTATAGTAAAATTGTCCGCCAAAATTAATTATATTAATAAGGGTGAAAATCACAATTACAATACATAAACTTTTATTTAAAAATATTTTATGCAATTCATACTTAATAAGCTCCAATTCCATCTCCCCCTTTAATTGGCACGATATAGCCTTCTATATGAAGTATATATTGCTCTCATCATAAGTATCAGCAATATAAGAATAATGGTTGCTAAAACCACCTCATATTGAATTGAAAAGATAAAAACGCTATAAATATTTTTGTAACTAGTAAATATACCTCTAAGATCAATGAAATCACCTATTATAAAGCTTACAGAACTTTGTGCTGCTTTATCTCCAATTAATCTAGATATCCCATCAAATATAATAAATACTATTCCTCCTAACGAAAGAGACATTACACTTTTTTTCGAAAAAATTGATATTAACATAGCTAATAATCCTAAAATAGAAGCACTTAATATATGAAAAAACTGTTGTATGAAGAAAAAATGCCATATTTTTATATTATAGGGAGTATCATAATAGATATACTTTAAAGGAGCATTCCATCCTGCCAGTCCATAAATATACCAGTTTGCTAATACATTAATTACAGCAAAAAAAGCTGCCACTAACCCTGTAAAAACAATCACTGCACCTATTTTCCCATAAATAAGCTTTCTTTTACTTTCTTTTGTTGAATTAACTATCATATACATTCCTGAAAAATATTCCTGGGGAATTATTATTGATACTCCAAGTAGAACCAACATTATAGTAAAATAGTAGCCAATACTCCATGTGAACTTAATAATTCCCTTCCAACCCTCTGTATAATATGCACTGTCTAATGGTCCAACATTTTTTAAAAGCTTGAGGATAAGTTTTTCTTTCTCACTTTTTGCTTCATTGTTTTCAAAATTACTTATTACTTTTATGTATTCATTTCTTTGTGTAACAACTGTATTAATATCCCTATACAAAATGCTTTTACCAAGATTTATCTCATCAAACCTTATTCCATCATGGTAAAGCTTTCTTAACTCTTTCATACCCTCTTCAGCTATTCTTATTTTCTCAGCTGTAACATAACCCTCTTCTGCCTTATAATATTTATATGCACTTCTATAATGGCTAAGAGATGAGGGCTTCGTACTGAAAATATAAAGTGCGTTTATTATAATTATCAACACTGCTGCAATATATAATCCCTTCCACTTTAATATCTTTTGAAGTTCAAATTTAAAAAGCGTCATCATGGCACAGCCTCAACCTCTTCATCAAAATAATAGAGGTATATATCTTCTAATCTTGGTTCCTGCATAACAGCATTATATATTGGCTTTGTGTCAGATATGATTCTGACTTCAACTCCATCTTCCCTTCTTACAACATTTCCAATCCTGTAATCTTTTTCAAGATCTATAAGAGCATTCTCAGGTATAATTGCACTCCAAATCTTTCCTTTAA
>JBEQBT010000083.1:0-12359 GCA_041639705.1 Clostridiaceae bacterium
CCCGCAGCGCACTCACGGGTTAGTTTGCATCATAATTGTTGATGCGCATCAACGGGCGAACACTGTTCGCCCCTACAAACTGTCATTCTGAGCGCAGCGAAAAATCTTTCCCTAGGTGCGCATTAAGATCCGACCCTGCGCTCAGGATGATAAACCATTGGTGCCTGTCACCTTAGAGACACATTCTTCATATTTTGTTTATCAACTTATTGCTACATTTCAAGAATATATTTTGCATCTAAAGGGAAAAATGTTTAAGGTGAATTAACTTTTAATAGGAGGGGCTTATGAGAGTTGGTATACCTAAAGGGTTATTGTATTATAAATACCATCCATTTTTAAATAAATTTTTTACTGAATTAGGAGCAGAAATAATAACATCAAATGATACAAATAAGGATATTCTTGATGAAGGAGTAAAATATTGTGTAGATGAGGCATGTCTTCCTGTAAAGATATTTCATGGCCATGTGGCTTCAATAAAGGATAAATGCGACCTGTTAGTTATACCCAGGATTATGCGATTAAGAAAGGGTGAATTTATATGTCCTAAATTTTGTGGACTGCCTGAAATGGTTGAAAATAGTATTAGGAATATGCCTGAAATTATTGGTGAGCCAATATATGCTACCTCAGAAAAGGAATTATATGCATGGTCAAGGTCAGCAGGAGAGAGGGTTATAAAGGATAGGAATAGAATACATGCAGCATTTGAAAAAGCAATTGAAGAACAGAAAAACTTTAAAAGTGGAATTAATGACACAGGATATAATATAAAGGTTGCAATTGCAGGGCATCCATACAATATTTATGATAATTTTGTAAATATGAATGTTTTAAAAAAGCTGAATAAGCTTGGCGTAGGAGGAATGACAGAGGAATATGTAAATGATGATGATATTGAGAAACAAGTAAAGAAACTTTTCAAGAAACCCTTTTGGACCTTTGCTAGAAATTCATATGGATTTACCACATATTTAAGCCAGTTAAGAAAAGTTGATGGAATAGTATACATATCCTCCTTTGCATGTGGAATAGATTCAATAGTAATTGAACTCATAAAGGATAGGATAGAAAGTTTTCCATTTTTGGTTCTTAAAATTGATGAACATACAGGTGAAGCAGGGCTAGACACGAGAATTGAGGCATTTGTAGATATGCTTGAAGGGCGGTGATATCATGAAAGTTACATTTCCTCATTTAGGGAATGTTTATATAGGAGTTAAGGCGTTACTTGATGGTCTGGGAATTGAATATGTAATGCCACCATTCTCAAGTAAAAGATCCCTTGAAATAGGTTCACTATATTCTCCAGAGGAAATATGCCTTCCATTTAAAATCAACATAGGGAATTACATACAGAGTATTGAACAGGGGGCAGATACCATAATAATTACTGGCAGCTGCGGACCCTGTAGATTTGGTGAATATTGTGAGTTACAAATTAATCTTCTAAAAAAGCTTGGATATGATCTTAATTTTGTTGTAATAGATACACCTGGTGACATAGGAATAAAGGAATTTTTAAATAGAATAGGCAGTATTACCTGTGAAAGTAAAAAAAATAGATATCAGAAATTCAAAGCATTATATGATGCAATAAGGGTATTAAATCAAGTTGATGAAATAGAAGGCATTGCTCATGAAATTGCAGGTTATGAAACAAATGCTGGGATGAGCAAACATATTCTGAACCAATGTAAGTCTCATGTAATGAAATGCAGTTCTCCAGGTGAAATGATAGAAATGTTAAAATCATATAAATTCAAAATGAATAATATTGAAGTTGCTAAGAACAAAAATCCTGTAAAGGTTGCAATTATAGGTGAAATATATACTATAATTGAACCCTTTTCTAATATGTATATAGAGGATAAGCTAATGGAATATGGAGTGGCCTCAAAACGAAGACTCACTCCAAGCTGGTGGGTTAAAAATACCGTACTATCTCCACTTGGTATAAACTCAAGAGACATTAAAAGAGCTTCAGAGGATTATTTAAATTTATGTATTGGAGGCCATGCTAGAGAATGTGTTGGAGAGGCAGTTTTAGCCTATGAGGAGGGATTTGATGGAGCAATTCAAATCTTCCCAATGGGATGTATGCCAGAAATTGTAGCAAAGTCAATACTCCCAACCATATCAAGGGAAAAGGATTTTCCTATAATGACCCTTGTTGTAGATGAAATGACAGGTGAGGCAGGCTATGTTACGCGAATTGAGGCATTTATTGATTTACTTGA
This sequence comes from Clostridiaceae bacterium, assembly GCA_041639705.1. GTDB lineage: Bacteria > Bacillota > Clostridia > Clostridiales > Caloramatoraceae > JARDZI01. Next base: position 2,244 of record JBEQBT010000083.1, read on the forward strand.
GAGGAGGAAAGAAAATGTACTATTTAGGCACTGATGTAGGTTCAGTAAGTACTGATATAGTTTTATTAGATGAGAAATTAAATGTGGTTGAAAAGCTATATTTAAAGACAAAGGGAAGGCCAATCAATGCTATACAGGATGGGTTCATGCAATTAAAGGATAAGTATCAAAGTAATGAAGTTAAAGCAGCAGGAAGCACTGGAAGTGGAAGGAGCATAGCATCCTTTCTAATAGGAGCTGATGCAGTTAAAAATGAAATAACTGCCCATGCAGTGGCTGCTCTTAATATAGACAGGGATGTAAAAACTATAGTGGAGATTGGAGGACAAGATTCCAAAATAATAGTATTAAAAAATGGTGTAGTTACAGACTTTGCTATGAACACAGTTTGTGCAGCTGGGACTGGTTCTTTTTTAGACAGACAGGCAGAGCGTTTGGATATTCCAATTGAGGAGTTTGGAGATTATGCACTAAAGTCAACTTCACCAGTAAGAATAGCAGGAAGATGCGCTGTGTTTGCAGAATCTGATATGATACATAAGCAGCAGCTAGGATATAATGAATCGGATATCATTGGGGGACTATGTGATGCATTGGTTAGAAACTATCTAAACAATGTTGCTAAAGGGAAGGAAATAAGTTCGAAAGTATTTTTTCAAGGAGGGGTAGCAGCAAATAGTGGCATGAAATCTGCTTTTGAAAAAGCATTTGGATTTGAGATAATAGTGCCAGAGCATTACAATATGATGGGGGCAATAGGAGCAGCGATAATTGCAAAATCAGCATATGAAAAATCCCAAAGGACAAAGTTCAAGGGTTTTCAGCTTGCGATGAGCAAATTTATATCATCAAGCTTTGAATGTGATGGATGTACAAATAGATGTGAGGTTGTTAAAATTCATGAAAATGAAAATGTAATTGGGTGCTTTGGGGATAGGTGTGGAAAATGGAGCAGTAAAATTGCAGTGTAAAAAGATTATGACGTTAAAATGAATTTGATGTTTTTTACATGTAGAGGTAGAATATAAAATAGCTTCTATGTTTGCTTAAGGGGGAATTTTTTTGAGTTTTAAATTGTCTGCAATTCATGGTAATAAATTTAATAAAAATGCCATGCTATATCTTTATGCAATGGTATTTTACAGCATTGCAGCTGGTGCTTTTGGTATGCTCCAGGGAATTTACATAAAGCTTAAGGTAGGAGAAGACTTTTTAGGAATGTTAATAAGTACAAAAACCCTTGCAATGGCACTATTTGCCTTTCCATGTGCATTGATTGTTAATCGAATTGGCAAGAAAAAAGCATTACTTTTATCAATGTCTTTTATATTGTTCTCAATAGTAATGCAGGGGTACTTTCAATCTAGTTGGATTATTCTTACCTTTGGCCTCATACAGGGTTGTTTTGATGCATTACTTTCAGTAACAGGAGGACCATTCCTAGCTGAAAATAGTCATGGCGAGGAAAGAGTTATGCTCTTTAGTGTATCATTTGCTGTAAATACCTTCTCTGTAATGACTGGTTATTATATATTTGGACAAGTAGTTGAAGATTTAAGTAAAAGCATTAATATTATACAAGCATATAGGTATGGTATAATTGTATCAGGATTTGTAGGAATTGCAGCACTTGTATTTATTGCATTAATTAGGGAGAAGCCCTTGTTAGAGGAGAATAAAAAAAACATAACTCTCAAAGATTCTATCGCGGTTTTTGGCGAAAAGGGGGTACTGCAATTTATAATATACAATTCACTAATAGGTTTTGGGGCAGGATTGGTTGTACCATATTTTAGCGTATATTTAAAATTTAAGATAAATATCACAATTAGCCAACTTGGGTTAATAATGTCATTATCTCAGGTTGCAACAGGAATTGGTGGATTAATAACTCCAATTCTTGCAAATAAATTTGGTAAGGTAAACACCATAATAATGTGCCAGATTGCATCAATTCCATTTCTATTGATAATTGCAACTCCCCCATCTATATTGGTAGTATCAATAGCCTTTTTTATGCGAAGTGCATTGATGAATATGGCAGGACCAGTTATAAGCGATATATCCATGGAGCTAGTAGAAAATGAAAAAAGATCAGTGCTGTCAAGCATATTGAATCTTTCAGCTAGCTTTACTAGAGCCATAAGTGCAGTAGCTGCAGGTTTTATGATGAAGCATTTAACAAATGGTTATGAAATACCATATTACATAACTACATTCCTTTATGTAATTGCAACTCTATATTTTTATAAAACCTTTAAGAGCTATAATAAAGAAGAATCAGTAAGTTGTTAAGTAATTTATTAGGAGGAATTTTCATGGAGGATTTTATAAAAAGCATAAGGCGAAATTCAATACAAAGGATAGCAGCAATTTGCTATATTATTAAGGATGAAAAGACACTAATGATTGATAGAATAAAAGAACCCTTTAAAGGCTTCCTTGTTGCCCCTGGTGGGAAGCAGGAAGAGGGAGAAGCTATTGAGGATTGCATAAAGAGGGAAATTATTGAGGAAACAGGACTTATAATTAAAAATCCTGAACTTAAGGTGGTCACAACAGAGATAGGACCTGATAACTATAATTGGATATTATTTATATATGTATGCCGACAATCCTCTGGAGAGGTAAAAGAAAGTGATGAAGGAAAGCTTACATGGATAGACATTAATAGTCTAAAATATGAAAGGCTTTCTAAAATAGACAAGGAAATACTACCCTATGTGTTTTCTGACAATAAATATATAATGTATTTAAAATACGATAATAATAAAAATTGTACAATGGAAAGTGTCGAGAAATTGAATGGGGACAGGAAATGTGATGTTTGGATTTAATTTTAATATAAGTCAAGTACAAGGGGTAGATATGAATATTAAATATCTAAAATAAAAATAAATATTAATATTATTTAAGAAGAAATCCCAAAATATTTATATAATAGTTGGGGCTGTTTTTTTATTGTGGTATTATATATTATTGATACCCAAATTTAAGGATTCAGGAGGATTATTACTATGAATTTGGTATACTTTGACAATAGCGCTACAACAAGACCATATAGAGAAGTTATAAATGAGGTTAAGGAATGTATGGAAAGTTATTTTGGGAACCCTTCCTCCGCACATAGACTTGGTATTGAAGCAGAAAGAAAAATAAAAACTGCAAGGGAAAGGGTGGCAAAGCTAATAGGTGCTATACCTCAGGAAATTATTTTTACATCAGGTGGAAGCGAAGCAAACAATACAGTAGTAAAGGGATTAATATCAAAGGGAGATCATATAATAAGCTCCAAAATTGAACACCCAAGTATTCTTCAAACACTTAAAACTCTAGAAGAGGAAGGATATGAGGTAACATATCTTAATGTGGATAATAGAGGCCTTATAAATATTCAGGATTTGAAAAACTCAATTAAAGCCAATACTAAGCTTATAACAATTATGCATGTTAACAATGAGATAGGTTCTATTGAACCTGTTAATGATATAATAAAAACTGTTAGAGAAATTAATAAAAGGACAAAGGTGCACATTGATGCAGTACAGTCCCTAGGAAAACTTAAAATTGATGTTAAAAAGTTGGATGTGGATTTAATGTCACTAAGTAGTCATAAAATTCATGGGCCTAAGGGAGTGGGCGCTTTATATATTAAAAAAGGTTTAATATTGAAATCTCTGATTACTGGGGGAGGACAGGAAATGAATGTAAGGTCAGGCACTGAAAATCTCCCGGGAATATCTGGCTTTGGAATAGCAGCAGAAATTATTGGGGATAAGCTGGAAGGGGAAAGGGATAAAATCGTCAACGTAAAGAAATATTTTATTGAGAGGCTTCATGAAATTGATAGAATATCGATCAATAGCCCCCAGGATGGGCTCCATATTGACAATATACTTAATGTATCCTTTGAAAATATTAGGGGAGAAGTTTTGCTTCATGCATTAGAAGATTATAATATATATGTATCCACTGGTTCTGCATGTTCAGCAAAAAAGTCCAATCAAAAAAATTATGTTCTACCTTCCATTGGATTAAAGCCATGTTATATAGAGGGAGCAATAAGGTTCAGCTTTTCATATGGTAATACTGTAGAAGAGGTTGACTACACAATAGATGCATTAAAAAAGATACTTTCATTTCTAAGGAGGAATAAGATATGAAAAAACTATTAATAAAGTTTTCTAGTGAAATAACCCTAAAGGGTTTGAATAGGAAAACCTTTGAGGATGCCTTGATTAAAAACATAAGAGATAAAATAGGGAATCAGTATAATATTAAAAAGGAGCCTGGAAGGCTTTATTTGGATTCTTATACTGATGAAGTTATTGAAAAGGTAAAGGATATTTTCGGAGTTATTGGTGTTGCTGAGGCTGATGTTGTGGAAAAGGATATAGAAAGTATTGCAAGAGCTGCAGTTGAGCAGTTAAAGAGCATTCCAAATGTTAAAACTTTTAAAGTGCAAACTAAAAGAGGAGATAAGAATTTCCCCCTAAATTCATTAGAAGTTTCTACAAAGGTTGGAGGAATAATTTTAAATAACATCCCAGAAATTAGTGTGGATGTACATAATCCTGAAATTATTGTAAATGTTGAAATAAGAAAGGATACATATGTGTTTTCAAAGGAAGAAAAGGGTCAGGGAGGTATGCCATATAAAACCTCTGGTAAAGGGGTTCTCCTATTATCAGGTGGAATAGACAGCCCAGTTGCAGGGTACATGATGGCAAGGAGAGGGCTAGAAATTGTTTCTGTTTATTATCATAGTCACCCATACACAAGTGAAAGGGCAAAGGAAAAAGTAATTGATCTAGCAAAGCAGCTTGTGAAATATACAGGACATATGAAGCTTTATGTAGTATCATTTACTAAAATTCAGATGGAGATAATTGAAAAGTGCAGGGAGGATGAACTAACTATCATAATGAGAAGGTTCATGACAAAGATTGGAGAGAAGATTGCAACTAAAGAAGGTGCCCTATCAATTATTACCGGTGAAAGTTTAGGCCAGGTAGCAAGTCAAACACTTGAGAGTATGTATGTAACTAATAATGATATTAATATGCCTGTATTTAGGCCATTGGTTGCAATGGATAAGATTGATATAATGGATGTATCAAGAAGAATTGGTACATATGATATTTCTATACTTCCATATGAGGACTGCTGCACAATATTTGTAGCAAAGCACCCCAAAACCAGACCTAGACTTATTGATATACTTGAATCAGAAAAAGCACTTGATAAGTCAGGTCTTATAGATGAAGCAATTAATGAAGCAGAAATAATAGAAATAAAATAAATAGGAGGATAAAATGAGCAGTTTTATTTTAGGTTCTTTAGCAAGTCTTATAACAGGACTTGCAACAGCCACAGGTGCTATTCCTATTTTTTTTACCAAAAGTGTAAATGAAAAATTCATAGATACCATACTTGGATTTGCTGCAGGGGTAATGCTTGCTGCAACCTCCTTTAGCCTATTGCTTCCTGCACTTGATATTGCAAAAGGAAATATTTTCTTAGTATTGCTTGTAGCTGCTGGAGTTTTAGCAGGTGGAGTTTTTTTGGATATTATTGATAAAAATGTGCCTCATTTTCATACCTTGGGAGGTTTTGAAGGAAGAAGTTCAAGGATGAACAAGCTTATATTGTTTATTCTTGCAATTACAATACATAATTTTCCTGAGGGTCTTGCAGTAGGTGTCAGCTTTGGAGGAGGTAATATAAATGATGGCCTCGCCATAGCAATAGGGATTGGGCTTCAGAATATACCAGAAGGCTTTGCAGTGGCTTTTCCATTGATTGCTGAGGGAGTAAGTAAGAAAAAAGCATTTTTAATTACTCTACTAACAGGTATTGTTGAACCAATAGGAGGCATTTTTGGTGCTGGTGTTGTTCAGGTAGCAAAACCAATACTTCCATTTGCATTAGCATTCGCAGCAGGTGCAATGTTATTTGTAATAAGTGATGAAATAATACCAGAAACACATAAAAAAGAAACATATAGAACAGCTACCTATGGAATATTGATTGGGTTTGTGGTAATGCTGTTGTTTGATGTATTGTTAGGATAATACTAGGGTTGATAATAAGTAGTTTGGAGTCCATTGAAATACTTGGTATGAATAATGTATAATTATAGTTAAAGTAAATGGAATTTAACTTTTCCGTTTAAATTTTTATCAATTTCTAAGACTCCACCTTCTATAAGGTGGAGTTTCCACTTTTTGCTTCAGGTGGGGTAGAGTCCCCACCTGAAGTCTCGATGTTCAGCTTTAGCTGAACGAGTTCACTAAATTTTTTTACATGGAATATTTTTAGTATCTAAGGAAATTAATATAAAGAGGCTCAAAGGAAAGGAACGGGATGGTTATAAATATATTACTAGCATTATTGAAACAATGAAAGATTAAAATTAATAAAGGGCAGCAACTGCAGCCCTTTATTATTTAGAAGTAAAAAAATAGTTGTCGATTTCTTTGTTAACATATTGTAAATTGTATTGATTTTAAAAATAAATGAGATAAAATAGTATTTGTGGGTGAAAAAGTAGAACTATACAAAAATGCTTAAAAAACTAAGATTTTTATGGGGAGAAAAAATGATGGGTTGGGAATTAGAAAGAATAATGGATGCTATTGAGGGATCTAAGAGTATTTTAAATAAGCTTGTTTCTTCATGTGAAGAAGGCTTATCAACTGAAGAGACTTTAAAAGTAAGCAGAGACTTGGATGAATTATTAAATAAGTATACTTCCATGTTTCAGGACTCATCAGAGAGTTCTCGAGTTACACCTGATTTTTTGCAGAATGAAAACTCATTCTAAGAATAGAAGCTACAAAAGTTAAGTATGTTGGTAATAGCTTCATTATAGAAATCATCGTAACTATAGTAGAGAATAGACATTGGGTTAAAGAGATTGCAGAATAAGGTATATAACTGTATAATATTATTACTGGTAATCGGGAGGTATATACCTCCCGAAAATTTTGTAAAAAAGGATGGGGTTGCTTTGGACAAGATGGTAAACAGCAACTGTAAGAAATGCCCTGATTATAAAAATGGTAATTGCACTGCATTTGATATACAGTGCTTGTGTAAATTTTGCCCAAGAAATATAGAAATGTGTATAAGAGTAAAATGGTGTAGAGAAACTGAATCTTCTATTGTATTTGAAAATGATTAAAGGTGGAGCTTGAGGTTCCACCTTTTTATTTAATCTTTGTATATTTGCAAGGTTGAATAAAAAAATCCTTCCAATATAATAAAACTATGAATTTGTATTTGTTTTTTTTATTGTGGAGGGAGGGGAAGTAATGATTAAAAAGTTTATTAAATACTATAAGCCCCATTTGGGTCTTTTTATTTTGGACATGTTCTGCGCTTTTATAATCGCTGGCACAGATTTAGTGTATCCAATGGTAACAAGAACCTTGATTAATAATGTTATACCTGATAAGAATATCCAATTAATATTTATAATTGGTTTTTTTATGCTTGTATTGTATGGATTAAGAATGTTTTTAGAATATATAGTAGGTTACTATGGACATGTACTTGGAGTGAGGATGGAGTATGACATGAGAAAAAAGATGTTTTCTCATGTTCAGGATCTCCCATTTAAATTTTTTGATAATACTAAAACAGGACATATTATGTCAAGAATGGTTAACGATTTGAATGAAATTGCAGAAATGGCTCATCACGGTCCTGAGGACTTATTCATTTCAACTGTCATGATTATTGGTTCATTTATATTATTATTAAATATAAATGTTAAGCTTACGCTTATAACATTTATAATACTTCCATTTATGATTTGTTTTGCAATGCATTACAACTCCAAGATGAGAAAGAACTTCAGGCAAATTAGAGAAAGCCTTGCAGATATTAACGGAAGACTTGAAGACAGTATTTCAGGTATTAGGGTTGTAAAATCCTTTACTAATGAGGAATATGAAGAATATAAATTCGATGATGGAAATGACAATTTTAAAAGACTAAGAACTATATCTGTTAGATACCTTGGGATATTTGGGAGTGGAGTAAACTTTTTTTCTAATCTATCAACCCTTGTTACTCTTGTTGCTGGCGGATATTTTACAGTTAAAGGCGAAATATCCTATGGTGACCTTGTGGCATATCTTATTTATATTAACCAGTTTCTACAGCCAGTAAAGAGACTAGCAAACTTTATAGAACAGTTTCAGAGAGGTATGGCGGGCTTTAAAAGATTCACAGAGGTTATGGAAATCCAGCCTGATATAATAGATAATGAAAATGCGGTAGAGATAGGAAATGTAAAGGGTGAAGTGCAATTTGAAAATGTTGCATTTAGCTATGATGAAAAGAATTCTGTTTTATCAGGAATTGATTTAAAGGTTACACCAGGTGAGACAGTCGCTATTGTTGGACCTTCTGGTGCTGGAAAGACAACTCTTTGCAGTCTTATTCTACTTTCAAAAGTGGCAGCCATATGACTTATTACTTATTTATAAATAAGTAATAAGTCATATGGCTGCCACTATCCTATCCTATCATATGCATAACCTTCACAATGCTAGCTATAGTATAATCCACTTCTTCAAAAGTATTAAAATTTCCGAAGCTAAATCTCAAGGTCCCCTTTGGGAATGTATTGAGGGTTTTGTGAGCACTTGGGGAGCAGTGAAGTCCCACTCTTGTCATGATTCCAAATTCTCTGTCAAGCATAAATGCAACCTCAGAGTTATCTATATTTTTAAAATCCAAAGAAACAACAGAAGTCCTTCCATCAACTGTTTTAAGCCCAACATTTCTAATTCCGCCAATATTCATAACACCATCTAAAAACCTCTTTGTCAGCTTCATTTCTAATTTATGTATGGTGTCAATACCAGTCCTTTTGATGTATTTAAGGGAAGCATTTAGACCATATATTCCTGGAAGGTTTAATGTTCCTGATTCAAATTTGTCTGGCATATATTCAGGCTGAAGCTCTGATTCTGAAAGGCTGCCTGTACCTCCCTCTATAAATGGGTTTATTTTTTTTACAAATTCACTACTTAGAACAAATCCACCTACTCCCTGGGGACCCAGGAGCCCTTTATGACCAGTAAAGGCAAGAGCGCTTAAATTAAAATTATTGAAATCTATATCAAGTACTCCAGCTGTTTGGGCAGAATCCAATATAAAGTGTAAATTGTGTTTTTTACACAGTTCCCCTACCTCATATATTGGAAGAATAGTACCACATACGTTCGAGGCATGTGTCATAATAATAAGTTTTGTATTTGGTTTTATAAATTTTTCTATGTCAATAGGATTTAATACTCCATTAATATTACATAATACTCTATCAAATTCCACTCCAAGGTTTTGTAAGCCACTCAATGGTCTCATAACTGCATTATGCTCCATGGATGAAAGTATTACATGATCTCCATGCATTAAAAACCCCTTTAAAAGTGCATTTAAGCTCTGGGTTATGTTCATTGCAAAAACCACATGAAGGGGATTATAAAATTTGAATAATTCGCAAAGAAGTTCCCTAGTTTCGTATACTATCTCCCCTGCAGAATAGGAGCTTTGATAAGTACCCCTTCCCACATTACTTCCTATATTATCTATATAATCACATACAGCAGCAGAAACTCCCGGAGCCTTAGGATAGGAAGTTGCTGCATTGTCTAAATATACTTTTCTCATAAAAATCCCTCCGATTATATTCTATCAAATTAGCAAATATTAGTTTATCAATTTCTAAGAGTCCACCTTCTATAAGGTGGAGTTTCCACTTTTTGCTTCAGGTGGGGTAGAGTCCCCATCTGAAGTCTCAATGTTCAGCTTTAGCTGAACGAGTTCACTGAAAAAATATAATATTTGTAAAAATTATGTAGAATAACTGTTTAACTTTCTTTCATTATAATCATATACTTTCTTTAGAAATATTAAAAGGAGATAGTATGCATGAAAGACAAAAAACAATTAAAAATAATAGGTACAAGCTACATGAATTTGATGAAATCTCATAATCTCATGTGGCTGGCACCTATCGTTAATGCTCTTTTTTGTGATTGACTTTCAACATGAAAATCAGAAGCAATAACAGATAAACTATAAGGAGACCTATTGTTA
>JBEQBT010000084.1:0-12222 GCA_041639705.1 Clostridiaceae bacterium
GACGCTCTTCCGATCTATAGATTTGAACAAACCTCATTTTTATCCACTTCATGATGTAGTAGCTGCAATGGTCTACACAGCACAGGCATCAGATGTTGAAACAGTTATTATTAATGGAAAAATTATTATGGAAAATTACAGTATGAAAACAATAGATGTGGAAAAGGTATATGAAAACCTTGAGAAATCCATAGATAGACTTATTAAATAGAACATAAAAATTGTGCTTGATAGCTTGCATTGCTTTGAAAGACTAGTCCTGTCATCCTGAACGTAGTGAAGAATCTTTAAGATTCTTCATTACGTTCAGGATGACAAGCATAATTTATGATTTTTTAGTGATTTTGAGAGAGCCCTATTATTACATCTGCCAATCTTTAACGTTACATACATTTCTTGAAAGGAGCAGTTCTAAATTCTCAAATTCATTTTTATAATCAGAAATCTCAATAACATGAAGTTTATTAGCATAGAATTTAACTGGGTAATACCTTTGAGCATTCATTAAATTTTCCAATGCAGCTTTAAAGCTACCCCTATTATATTCAATGCTTGCTTTATATTTATAAGCATTGTGTAGATAACTGTTGCTTTCAAATTTTTCATTTCCATATTTATTTATAACTTTCTCAAGTTCCTCCTCAAGTTCATATGTTTTCTCGAGTAACCCAAGAAGTTGAAGTCTGTTTTCCCATACACTCCCTCTTAAAATATAGTTGAACCTTATATCTGTTGAAGAGGCTAGCTCAATAGCCATATTTATATACTCAATAGCTTTGTCCAAATCAACAATATAATTCCAATAAATATCTCCTAAACTATAAAACGCTAAAACCTTATTTTCAATGGCAGTTTTATCTGAACTTATAATATTATTAAGAGATTCAATAATATAATCCTGTCTATCATCCATAAGGTTTCTATATGAGAATTGAGCTAATTCATAGGCTGTAAATATATGTTCTTCATTAATCATGTTATCCACTCCATTAATTATTATGTATTATGATATTGGTTATTACAAATATACTAAATTTATTTGAAATAATCAATATCATAAAAACAGAAAACAAATGAGTAATCACATCTTTTCTATGTATATGATATAATAATTATACAAACTCTTGATTTTAGGAACTTCTAAAATCAAATTTTCATTAGTGTAATAGGAGTTTAATATGCTTTATTTGTAATTAAAATAGTAAAAGATATTATATAAACTTTGGAGGGAATTAATGCAATATAAATATGATTATCACATTCATACTATCCACTCAGGGGATGGGAAAGGTACCATTTATGAGGCGTGTGAAAGCGCAATAAAAAAAGGGCTAAAGGAGATAGCTATTACAGAACATTTTGAACCTACATCAATAGATAAAAGCTATAAATTCTACAATCCTTTAATATGTAAAGATGAGGTCATTAATGCAAATGAAATATTCAAAGGAAAGCTTAAAATTAAAATGGGAGTTGAGCTTGGACAGCCTCATTTCTTCTTGGAAACCTCTAATTCAATATTAAAAGCAACATCCTTTGATTACATCATAGGTTCAGCACATAAGCTGCCTGGGGATACTGACGTTAGCCATGTGGATTATAAGGCGATCTCTATTGAAGATGCATGTCAAATGTATATTAATCAAATTAAACAGCTGGTAACAACTGCTGATTTTGATTGCGTTGGACATTTGGATTTAATTAAAAGATACAGTACAAAAACATATAATACAAGAATAACATTGATGGTGCAATATGAACTTTTAAAGGAAGTACTCAAGTTAATAATCTCAAAGGGCAAAGGAATTGAAATAAACACCTCTGGCTTAAGACAAGCCCCAAGGGAGACAATGCCTGGAGTAGATGTATTGAAGCTCTATCGTGAGCTAGGCGGTGAGATACTCACCATAGGCTCAGATGCTCACCGTGCAGTAGATGTGGCAGAAGGCATAGACACAGCCATTGAAAATGCCATACAAGCAGGCTTTAAATATTTAACAGTATTTAACGAAAGAAAACCAGAATGGGTGCCAGCCATATGAGATTATGGGATTTCATAAACAATAGGTAGCGTCTGCTGTTCCTACAGCAGACAGGGTATCTGCGGGATGGTAGAATTCTGTTCATGATGAATTTCTAACATTACCGATTATGCCTTGGTTCGCTAAGGACTGGGTACGTTACAATTCTACCAAATTATTCAAGCACCTAAGGGTGCCAGTTATTTACTTACACAATTTCTTCCCTTGTCTTTTGCTCTATAAAGTGCGGCATCAGCAGCTTTTAAAACATCATAGGGAGCAGGATGTTTTTCATTTCTTTCTGCAACCCCACAGCTTACGGTTATTGATACTTTCTTAGTTCTTTGGCTTGTTAAATTATTTGCACTTCCTTTAATTAATGGAATACGTGACTTGGCAATGTCTTCTCTTAATTTTTCAATGTAGGAAATAACCACAGAGATATTTTTTCCTGGAAATATTACTGTGAATTCCTCCCCTCCATATCTAAAGGATTTGCCACCACCAGGTATTTGTTTCAGACATTTTCCAATGAACCTTAGAACCTCATCTCCTGAATCATGTCCATAACTATCGTTAAATCTTTTAAAAAAATCTATATCGATCATTACTATGCAATATTTTCCACCAAGCCTCATCATTTTATCCTTTAACGCTCTTCTAGATGGAAGCCCAGTCAACTCATCAATATATGCTAAAAAGTATGTTTCATGAAGAGCACATATTAATAATATTATTCCTGCTGATGCGAAATAAACAGGGATAGATATATTTGCATTTCTAGAAAATAATCCTATGAAAACTGCAATCAACACTCCAAATAAAAGTCTATCCTTAGATAAACCCAATATAATTATTCTCGCTATAAAGAAAATAAAAGCAAAACAAAATATCAAAAAAATACTGAGGGGAATTGGTGCAAGGTTCAATATATGTAAAGGTACAGAGCTAATAAACACAATTAACCTAGTACGATTGGATATAATTACCCAACCTATAAAGAGGTACTCAAACAATATAGCAATAATACGAAGTTTTCCACTTGATGTGAGTATACCCTTATCACTAGAAAGAGCAATGGCTGTAATATTAATTGGCAGTATAATGTTTATTATTGATCTTACAGCAGTAATATTAAAGTTTACAACACCATCAGTGACTTTAAAAACAATTAAAAAAATCTGACTAATAAAAACAACTGAAGCTATAAAAAACACTCTGCTGCGGTTGAATATAAAAGAAAGCACTATAACAACAACCAATAGTACATACGACAAATACAATATTAAATTTTGGGTAGAGCTCAGCAGAGTATCTATCTTTAAAAAAAGTATAGATGCTCCAACTATGATACTTATAGGTAAAGATAATGGTAATAGCCTTCTTAATATTAACTTCAATTGTATACTCCTTTAAGTACAGAATTCGTAAGTCATCTATTATATACAATATACTACATAATTTCTCAAAATCCTCCAGAAATAGAGTAAATATTATTTATAGTGCGCCAAGAAAGCTTGGCATCTACTTGTAGGGTGAAAGTCCCTATTGAGAAAGGTCTATAGTCAACCACTCATATCAAGTGTTGCGTTGAAGCCGGTAACAGCAATACGAAGCGTACACAGAGAACTATATAGGCCACAGGGAGAACCGTTTCTCCTGAAGAACATTCAGCCTCATTAAATCAATAGTACAGATGGCGACGTTGTTATAAAAACGGAAGTCTACACAGAAGAATCACTAATGGTGAGATTCTCGAGGGTCTGTTGGGGTCAAAGAACGTGGCATGTATAGAGAGAGATGCTAGGAACTTGGGAGTAAAAGGTAAAAGGTGACAGTTAACATTCGTTAGTTTATAAAAGGTGACAGTTAACATTCGTTAGTTTATGCCAAAAGGCTGTATAATCAACTCAACTTTCAAAAAGCAAAAGTAAAAAGTAAATAAAAAGTGACAGTTAACATACGTAGGTTTATACAAAAGGATTGAAAAGATTGTATAATAACCTCAACTTTCGTCAATAATCATATAAATAATATTTAGAGGTGATTATGCAGTGCCCAGATTAGCAAGAGAAAAAACAAAAGATTCAATATTTCATGTTATGGTTAGGAGCATCAAAGAGGTTCCCCTGTTTAGGGAGGATAAAGACAAGGAACAGTATATGAATTTAGTAAAAGGCTATCAAAAAATCTATGGTTTTAAGGTATATGCTTACTGCCTTATGAGCAATCACGGTCATTTCATTATAGACATAAATGGTGCAGACATATCTAAGGTTATGCATGATATAAATTTCAAATATGCTTGCATATTTAACAGGAAATACGGAAGATACGGGCACCTTTTTCAAGACAGATTCAAAAGCATAATTGTGGATTCAGAGGAGTATCTCATAATTCTTTCTGCATATATCCACAACAATCCATTAGATATGAAAAGATACAAGGAATGTCCTGAAAGGTATAAGTTTTCAAGCCTTGGAGTATATCTTGGACTCAGAAATGACAAATATGAAATACTTGATGAAGATTTTATAATGCAGTTATTTGGAAATGATGTTGTTGCAGCAAGGAATAATTACTATAGGTATGTATTTGCATGCAATGATAAAAAATTTAAGGAAGATGTTGAGTTTATAGATGAAAAAACCTGTTATAAAAGTGAAAGACATATACTAGTTAGGGATTTCAATCCAGATGATATATTTGATTTTATCGCTAAAAGAACTGGGGTAGAAAAGTACAGATTTCAATGGAAACATCGCAAAGATGCTGTTAATTCCCGTGCCCTTGTAGCAATGCTAATGCGAAGTCTTTGTAATTATAGATGTGCTGACATATGCAGATTGTTAGGGAACATTACCCAATCCAGGGTATCAAAGCTTTGCAGTATAGGATATAAATTAATGGATGAGGATGAAAGGTACCGAAATATACTAAATGAATTTATAATGCAGTATGCTGCATAAAATAGGATCATAAAATTTAAAAGGTTAACAAAGTAACTTTTTAAATTTGGTGTGAAAAGGGACAAGCACCTTTTTTTTATGTAAAAAAATCAATTTATAAATCAATTTTATAAGAGTTTAATAAAGATTTTAGGTTTCCTATATTTTTTTGAAACTTTTATAATCAAAGGCGAAGGTAATTAGAGAAAGACAACAAAAGTTAACTGCCCCAATAGTACAATAGTACAATAGTAATAGTTATTATTGTCATTTTATATATAAAAAGGAGATACCATCATTATCAAAATGGAATCTCCCTTTATGTTTTTCTTTTCTATCATATGAGCCATTACCTTTTTTAGGCATTTCGACTCTAGTTGGTGGTGGAGTCTCACGCCTAGTGGCTGTAACATAAAACATTGTGTCAAACTTAAGTGTGATTTTACCATCATTATTCTTTACAGTAACATGTCTGTTTTTCTTTCCCATAATACAAAGGGGGGACAGATACTTGGGATATATTGTGTTTTTAGAGTAAGCCAACAAACATTAACTGCCCCCATTCTCCTGCAAGTTTTCTAAGTAGAGAATTGCATTGATAAATACTATGAAACGGTAGTTGTCCATCGTTTTATTATTTTATAAGTTAAAGGTAATATTGAAAACATACCAGTCCTGGTATAAAATGAAGATAAAACCATATGGGAGATACTATCAATAAGGAGAAGAAAATGAAGAATATAATTCTCAAGGATGGAAGAGAGATGACAATAAGAAGGGCAACTAGATCAGATGCCTCGAAAATGGTTCAATATGTCTCAGTAATAGGTGGAGAATCGGACAATCTTACATTTGGATTAAATGAGTTTGAAATAACACCAGAAAGGGAAGAACTAATTATTGAGTCCATGAACAGCAAGGATAACTCAATAATGATAATTGGTGAAATTGATGGACAAATAGTAAGTATGTTATCAATGAGTTGCGGCATCAGACCTAGGACAAGGCATGTGGGTGAATTCGGAATCTCAGTTAGAAGGCCATACTGGAGCTTAGGAATCGGAAATGCGATGATAACTTATCTGATTGACTGGGCAAAGAATACTAATATAGTTAGAAAGGTTAATTTAAAAGCTAGAAGTGATAATGCTAATGCAATAGCATTATATAAAAAACATGGCTTTAAGGAAGAGGGAGTATCTACTAGAGATTTATATATTAATGGTGGGTTTTATGATTGTATGATTATGGGGCTAGAGATAGATTAGCAAATAAGTTATAGGTTATATTTTGAAATGTTGTTGATTTTTATTATTGGAAACTTAGAGGTGAACACTGTTCGCCCCTACAGATATAGATTTCTTTGAATAGAGTGCATATTAAAAAGGCAGGCTTAATGCCCGCCTTTACTATCTACATATCTATATATATAAGTTTATCCTTATCTATTTTAAGATATACCTTTTCCCCATAATTGAAGAGCTTGTCTGATTTATTTAAAGTATCTACTAAAATATAACTGTTTTCAACCTTAGCACTTACCCTTATAATATTACCTAAAAAATATTGCTCATTTACAGTCCCAACAAGCATTTCATCTTTTCCTTTATTATCAAGCTGATCCTCATGATACAATTCAATATGCTCAGGTCTAATTAATATTTGCTTATCAGAATTTTTCATGCCTATATAATCTGCATTTAAAAAGTTAAAGGTTCCAATGAAAGCGGCAACGAACTTTGTTTTGGGGCTGCAGTAAATTTCCTTAGGCTGTCCCTTTTGAATTACAAGACCCTTTTCCATTACATATATCTTATCTGAAATAGACAATGCTTCTTCCTGGTCGTGTGTTACAAATATTGTTGTGATTTTTAACTTCTGCTGTATTTCTTTTATTTGCTGTCTTAAGTTTATTCTTATTTTAGCATCAAGTGCACTCAATGGCTCATCTAAAAGTAAAACGCTTGGACTAGTAACAAGTGCTCTTGCCAGTGCAACTCGCTGCTGTTGTCCTCCTGATAATTCATTCGGATAATGGTGTTCCCTGCCCCTTAAGTCTACTAAATCTATTATATCATTCACTTTTTTGTCTACTTCATTCTTAGGAAGTTTTTTAAGTTTAAGTCCAAATGAAATGTTTTCTTCAGCGGTCATATTTGGAAAAAGAGAGTAGGACTGGAATACCATACCCATGTTTCTTTTATTTACAGGGACATTACTTATATCCTTGTCCTCTATAAGAATTTTTCCTGAATTTGAAGTTTCAAGACCAGCAATTATTCTAAGTAAAGTGCTTTTCCCGCAACCTGAGGGACCTAGGAGGGTGACAAGTTCACCTTTCTCAATATCTGCATTAATATCTATAAGTGCTTTTAAATTGCCAAAGCTTTTATTTATATTATTAATTGAAATATAACTCATTTTTAAGCCTCCGATTCATCTACAATTTGTTTTTTGCTCCCGGTCAATTTAATTGTTATATATGACAAAATAAGTATAACCAGAAGATAGATAGTTACTACTGCACTTGCTAGCCTTCCATCTGAGTATAATGTTTTAAATAGATACATCTGAACTGTTTCATAATTACCTCCAACAAGAAGATTTACAAGAACAAATTCACCAAATAGTATGGAGATTGTAAGAAGAACCGATGAAACAACTCCCTTAAGTATATTTGGAAGTATAACCTTGTAAAAGGCCATAAATTCACTGCAACCAAGTATTAATGCTGCCTCTGTAAGTCTTAATGCATCAATTGCTCTGAAGCTGTTCCTTATTGTCTGATACATGTAAGGCAGGCATAGCACAAAATATGCTCCGAGAAGGATCCACATTGTACCAGTAATTTTTGGATACATCTGAATCAAACCTATAGCTAATATTACTCCTGGAAGTACAAAAGGAATCAATGTAAAAATTTCGAATACCTTTTCCAACTTTTTACAATAAACTACTGCAAGATATATACATGGAACAAGTATTATAACAGAAATAATTGATGTAAGAAGACTTATATTCATAGTCTTCAAAAGAGATAATAAAAATCTCTTATCATTAAACAGTGTAGCATAAAACTGAAGTGTGTAGCCTTCAGGAAGAATTGTTGAATCCCATTTAGTTGCGAGTGAGTATATGATTGTTGCAATAACCGGTAAAAATAAATATACAAAAACAAAACCAAGAAATATTTTCTGTCCAGTATTCTTTTTCATCTAAATAACCTCCAATAAAACTAACATTACCGGTTTTTTTTGGTAAACCTGCTGTTAATGGCCATGGAAAGGATCAATATTAATCCCATTAGCACAGCAAGTGAACTTGCCAAGTATGGATTTGTTGTAACATCTCCTGATACAAGACCGGCTATTGTTATAGACAACAAATTGTTATTTGCATTTACTAATGCATATGCTGTTGCATATGCTCCAAGAGCATTAGCAAAAAGAATTCCAAAGCTTCCTAAAAGTGAAGGAAGAAGTACTGGTAAACCAATTTTGCGCCAGAAAACAAAATTGCTTGCTCCAAGTGTTAGAGCGGCTTCTTTAGTATCATTCTTTATTGCATCAACTGCAGGGTACATTAACATTATTGAAAGTGGTACCTGGAAATATACATATATGAGTGTAATGCCTGTCCATGAGAATAGATTAAAACCAAGATCATATATATTAATACCGAGTTTTTTCGATAAAATAGCTGTAAATAAGCCATTTGTGCCAAGAAGTATTATGTATGCAAATGCCAGAGGTACTCCGGAAAAATTAGTAGTCATGTTTATAATAGTAATATTTTTCTGAGCATTATCTTTTTTAAGAGACCTTAGACACAATGCTGTAATAGTGCCTATTGCTAGTCCTACTAGTGCAGAAAATAAGGAAACTAGTATACTGTTTTTTAATGAAAGAAGATAATATTTTTTTGTTAGGGCTGCAATATAATTATTTAATGTAAAACCTGTTTCACTTCTAAAACTGTTTATAAAAATATTTAGTGCTGGGAGAATTTCAAAAAATATAACTAATACTAATAGAAAAAGGAAGGGGATCCATAACAATCCCCTATTCTTTATATTGTTTTTTATTGAGTTAAAACTTCGTTTTTCCATAAATCAGGTATTCCTTTAACTGTTTGCTCCCAAGCACTAAAATTCTTAACCTGTTTAGCTGATTTGTATTCACTATCTGGTATTAATTTTTTAGCTATTTCTTCAGGAATTGTTACGTTCCTTATAGGTCTTGTAAAACCCTTTGCAAGGAATATCTGTCCCTCATCACTAAATAGATAGTCCTGGAATGCCTTTGCAGCATTTGGATGAGGAGCCCATTTATTAATAACTGCAACATATGAACTCATTACAGTACCATCACTAGGAACAACTACAACGTAATCATCTGGTGTTGGCATTTTGTCCTTATAACTTAATGCATTAAAGTCCCATAGCATTCCTATTGGAATTTCACCCTTTTGGAAATTACCTATTCTGTTATCTATTGTCTTAATATTTCCCATTTTAAATAATTTTGCAAAGAAATCTATAGCTGGCTTTACATTGGTTTCATCTCCACCCATTGCAAATGCTGCTGCTAAAACAGCATTTTGTGATTGAGCAGCCTTAAGTACATCTCCTGTAACCACAGCATTTTTATAAATAGGTTTTTCAAGGTCTTTCCAGCTAGTTGGAACTTCTGAAACCATTTTCTTATTAACAAGGAATACTATAGATCCTGTATAGGCACTTGTCCAATAACCATCTGGATCCTTTGCCCAGTTTGGAATTTCGTCCCAATATTTGTTTTTGTAGGGCTGTACAACTCCCTGATCCTTTGCAACATTACCAAATGTAATACCAACATCACCAATGTCTGCAACAGGATTATTTTGTTCTGCTTTAAATTTTGCAAGTTCCTCTGCACTTGTCATATCTGTATCCTGATGAGTAACACTATAATTAGTTGTAAATGCAGCAAATATGTCCTTGTAATTAGCCCATTCATCAGGCATACCATAGGAAACGAGACTGCCTTCCTTCGTTACATCTTCCTTTGCTGGAGATTTAAATTCCTCAGTAACTGCAGGTGTTGGTTCTACAGGCTTGGCTTCCTTTTTTCCACAACCAGATAGAGCTGTGGTCAAGAACAATGTTAATACTAATGCAGCAACAAGGATAAGATTGGATTTTTTTCTTTTCACAAAAACTCCCCCCTTTATATTTATAAACCATTGAGTGGTTTAATAGAAACCAATGTAATATAAAAAAATTGCAAAAAAAAACTTAAACCTAAAATGTTTAAGCCACATTGCTTCAATTAAATATATTTAAGATGTTTAAATAATTGCATCAGTTTAGGCATTATACGAGCTTTGAAGATGCTACATTGCATCTTATTTCCAATTTATCATACATTATTTTTACTGTCAATATAGTGAATTAAAGAATTTCATATGCTATAATGAATAAAAATTAATTATAAGTGAGTTTAAGCTTTAGGGGGGGAGAACTGTGTCTTGTACTATTGTTATTGCAGATGATGAACCTATAACAAGGATGGATATTGCTGAAATGCTTAATATTGCAGGTTACAACATAGTTGGCGAGGCTTCAGATGGTTTTGAGGCAATTGAATTATGTAATAGATTCAAACCTGACCTGGCTATTATCGATATAAAGATGCCAAATTTGGATGGACTTAAAGCAACAAAAGCCATTGTAAAAGAAAACTTAGCCAGCGCAGTTCTACTACTAAGCGCCTACAGCGGTGATGAGTTTATTGAGAAGGCAAGGGAAGTAGGAGCTATTGGCTATATAGTAAAACCAATACTTGAAAGAAATTTGATTGCGGAAGTAGGAGTGGCAATTTCAAAGGGTGTAGAGATATCAAGTTTAAAAAATCAGATAGAAAAATATAAAAATGAAATTGAGAAAAGAAAGGCTGTTGACAGAGCCAAGGGCATTTTAATGTATAAATATCATATTACTGAAGAGGAAGCATATATCAGAATAAGAAAACAGAGTATGGATAGTCATTACACAATGAAAGAAATTGCAGAAATAATAATAAAAAATAATTAAATGTTGGATGGAGAATGTGTATGTTGAAGGAGCTTTGTCATAGGTATTCGAAATTGACTGAGTGTGATATTGAAAAACTTGAAAGTATATCAAATGTTTTATCACTAATTTCAGAACTTGTGAATGCTGATGTCTTTATTGATATTTTAACAAAGGATAAAAATGTCGCAGTAGTTATTTCTGAGGCTAGACGAAACCTTTATTCATTATATAAGGATTCAGTTGTAGGTGTTTTTGCATTAAGGCAAAATGAACCTGCGACCTTAAGAACTCTTAATACAGGGATTAACACAAGGGACCTGAAAGCAATAACCCAAGAAAATAAAACTGTAAAACAAAATGTTGTCCCAATAAAAAATGATGAAAATAGAATCATAGGCGTATTGATTATGGAAAATGATATTACTGATAAAGTAAACCATGACATAAACCTTGAAATATTGACTGAAACATCAGAACAGTTAAATGAAACACTCTTATCAATCAAAAACACAGAAAATAAGGTGGCTTTAGATAACCTTAATGATGCACTTATAATATTTAATGAGAAGGGGTCTGCTGTATATGCAAATCCTATTGCAGAACAGCTCTACAAAAGGCTTGGATATATGGACGATATTTGTGGAATGAATTTTAACAATATTGTGCTTAATGATACAAACTTTAAAGAAGTAATATCCAATCAATCACTACATATATTTGAATATGAGGTGGGAGGCTTTACACTTCAAATCAAATATGCAGTTACAAAGAAAAATGACAAGGTTACCGGAATAATTATGCTTATTAAAGATATAACTGAAGTAAAGGAAAAGGAAAAACAGCTAATTCTAAAGGCAGTTGCAATTCAGGAAATACATCACAGAGTAAAAAATAATCTTCAAACTGTAGCAAGTATATTAAGGCTTCAATCAAGGATGATTGACAACATTGAAGTAAGGGAACTTTTCAATGAAAGCATAAATAGAGTATTAAGTATTGCAGTTACACATGAAATACTTGCACAAAATGGAGTTGACGATGTTGATATTCAGACCATATTAAATAAGCTAAGGGAGAATATTTTAAGGAACAGTCTTTATCCTGATAAGATAATTGAAATAGCTATAATTGGTGATAGCTTTAAAATTAATTCAGATAAAGCAACATCAATAGCTCTTGTAGTAAATGAATTACTGCA
>JBEQBT010000085.1:0-12041 GCA_041639705.1 Clostridiaceae bacterium
CCAGTTTTTGATTTATCACTTCTATTCTTACATGAATACCATAGTTGAAGGGTCCTGGTTCCTTCCTTAGAATATAGATATTCTTAACAATTAAAGTCAAATACTCTTGTATCTTCAGCTTATATGACTTTGCATCTCCAACACTTCTAGTAGATGTTAATTTTTTTCCCAGTTTATCTATATCATCAAGCATTTGTTTTAATCTCTGCTCTGATTGTTCTTTATTGGCAAGATTCAGTGACATAGAAAAGCCTTCACTTTTTTGTATCTTATCCTTAGTTTTAGAATTACTTACCTGTATTTTATCACTTACACTTGAAACCTTCATAAATTTACCTCCATAAACATAACTATTACTAAAAATGAAAGGGTGGAATAAACCACCCTTTCATTATATCATAACTACTGGACAAGCATTTCTAATTTCCTCAGGAACATTTTTAAATTTTTCAAAATTCTTATTGAATTTTTCAGCTAGTTCATTTGCATATCTACAATACTCATTTTTATCTTTCCACGTATTAATTGGGTTTAGAATCTCTTCTTGAACATTTGAACATGTTTTTGGAATACTTACCCTAAATATTGGATGTTCTTCATATTCAACATTTTTAAGTTCTCCATTAATTGCTGCTGTAACCATTGCTCTTGTGTATATAAGCTTCATTCTATTGCCTATTCCATATGGTCCTCCAGCCCATCCTGTATTAACAAGATAAACCTCAGTATTATATTTATCAATTCTTTCACCCAGCATATTTGCATAAAATGATGGATTCATTGGCATAAATGGTTCTCCGAAGCATGCAGAAAAGGTAGCTTGCGGCTCCACAATTCCTCTTTCAGTCCCAGCAAGTTTGCTTGTATAACCTGACATAAAGTGATACATTGCTTGTTCTTTAGTAAGCTTTGAGATAGGAGGCAGTACACCAAATGCATCTGCTGTCAAAAATATAACAGTTTTAGGTTGACCACCTTTACCTTCAATAACTGCTCCAGGTATAAACTCAACAGGATAAGCAGCTCTGGAGTTTTCAGTAAAGAGTGCATCGGAATAATCTGCTTCTCCACTATCATTCACCACGATGTTTTCAATCAATGTTCCAAACCTTATTGCATCCCAAATCTGTGGTTCATTTTCCTTAGAAAGATTTATACATTTTGCATAACATCCTCCTTCAAAATTGAAAACCCCGTCATCAGACCATCCGTGCTCATCATCACCAATTAGTCTTCTGTTTGAATCAGCAGACAGTGTAGTTTTTCCTGTACCAGACAATCCAAAGAAAAGTGCTACATCTCCATTTTTTCCGATATTAGATGAACAATGCATTGGAAGAACTCCCTTCTTTGGAAGTATATAGTTCATTACGGAAAAAATAGATTTCTTCATTTCTCCGCAGTACATTGTACCACCTATAATAACCATTTTTTTCTCAAAATTGATTATTACGAAAGCTTCAGAATTAGTTTTATCAATGACTGGACTCGCTTGAAATCCTGGTGCAGTTATTACAGTGAACTCAGGATTAAAGCTCTTCAATTCTTCTTCATTTGGTCTAATAAATAATTGATGGACAAATAAATTACCTGAAGCCATTTCGTTTATAAATCTAATAGGCATTGAGTATCTTCTGTCTGCTCCTGCTAGTCCATCAAAAATATAAATATCTTTTTTTTCAAGATATGCAAGCAGTCTTAAAAATATAGTATCAAATGTACTCTGTATAATTGGGATATTGATTTTTCCCCAATTTATTTCATTATGTATGCTTTCCTGATCTACAATAAATCTATCCTGGGGAGATCTCCCAGTATATTTCCCTGTATTTATACTTAAAGCCCCATTACTTGTAAGTTTTCCTTCACCCTTTAGAACTGCATGCTCGATTAACTTGCATACTGAAAGATTTCTGTAAACATTAGTAATACCTACAAAGCCAATGTTATTAAGATATGAGTTAAAATTCATTTATGATTCCTCCATCCATAATATCATAAATACATTTTACAATTATGAATGAAAAATTGCAAATTATTTATAATATAAAATATATCATTCACTGACATGTTTTGACAAAAATCATAAACTTTCTATTTCATCCATAGCTTCATTCGCCAATTTATCAACTCTATTATTAAGTTCATTGTCGGAATGCCCCTTAACTTTAATAAACTCAATAGTATGATATTTAGTTAAATCTATCAGCTTTTCCCATAATTCTTTGTTTTTCACAGGTTCCTTATTCGCTGTTTTCCACCCGTTTCTTTTCCAATTTTCAATCCAATTTTGTTTGAATGCATTTACTACATATGCAGAATCACTATGAAGTTTAACATTGCAAGGCTCCTTAAGCATCAATAATGCATCAATTACTGCAGTTAATTCCATTATGTTGTTAGTAGTATTTTTATATCCTTTTTTAATTTCTTTTATTTTATCTCCATAAATTAATATGGCTCCATATCCTCCAATAGTCAAGTCCCTACCATTGCCTCTGCAGCCACCATCTGCATAAATTATTACTTCTTTTCCCATATATTTTCCTCCTATTTCTAATTAACATGGTGTTATAAAAATATATTACCATATAAACTTATTTCATATGCTATTTATTAAAAATGTTGATATGAATGGACTCCTAAATGTAGGGGTGAACAGAATTTTTGATAATTAATTTTTTCTAACATTATATAACATGGAAATGCTTATGTAAAAAATTTTACAAGAGCTTTAATATTATGTAAACTATAATTACTATATTCCACAACAGGGGTGAACTATATGAAAAAATATAATAAACTAATTCTCATAATTCCTATTGTTTTATTACTAATTATTGCTTTAGCTTCAAATAATTATACAAAATCTAGTCAAAAGAAAAATACTATTCAATATAACTCCTTTATAGAAATGATTAATAAAGGAACTGTAACTGATGTTTATTTATCTGATAATGAGACGATAAAGGTTAAACTTAGTGATAGCAAAATAGTATATACAACAAACCCACGTTCACTAACATTTAAAGAAACATTGCTTACAAAGGGAATTAATGTACATGAGGGGGGAGATGTTAACCCTTTAGAAACAATTCCTCTATCTATCTTATTTGTATTTGTTATAGTAATGGCAGTTTATTATGCTTCAAAGGGATCAAAAGGCAAAGCAGGAGCTTTTAAACTATCAAGTATTGATGCCGCTCCTGAAAAGGATACCGGTATTACATTTGAAAATATTGCAGGAAATGACGAAGTTAAAGACAATATTAAAGAGTTGGTAGATTTTATCAAACATCCTGAAAAGTATTTGAAATATAATGTTAGAATGCCAAGGGGAGTTATTCTTTACGGACCTCCAGGTACAGGTAAAACATTAATGGCTAAAGCCCTAGCAAATGAGGCGGGAGTTCCATTTTTTGCAGTTAATGGTTCTGACTTTGTACAAATTTATGTAGGTGTGGGTGCAGGAAGAATTAGAGACCTTTTTAAAAAGGCTAGAGAAAAAGGAAAGGCCGTTATTTTTATTGATGAAATTGATGCAATTGGTAAGAAGAGAAATGGCAGAGGCGACGGAGGTTCTGATGAGAGAGATCAAACTTTAAATGCACTTCTAGCTGAAATGTCTGGATTTAAAGAAAACCAAGGCATTATTGTAATGGCTGCAACAAACAGACTTGACGTATTAGATGAAGCTTTACTACGTCCTGGTAGATTTGACAGACATATAGAAGTTGGTTTACCTGATATAAAGGCCAGGCAGCAAATATTAAATGTTCATGGACGTAAAAAGCCCTTAAGCATAGATGTCGATTTACAGAAAATCGCTCAAATGACTGTATATTTTTCAGGAGCAAAACTTGAAAATCTTATGAATGAAGCTGCACTTCTTGCCGCAAAGGATAATTCTGAATATGTTACAATGAAACATTTAGATGTAGCATTTGGAATAGTTGTTGCAGGTGCAGAAAAAAAAGATAGAAGTTATATTAAACAGATTGATAGATCAATTACTGCATATCATGAAGCTGGACATGCATTAGTATCAAGGCTGGTATCCCCAGAAAATACAGTAAGAAAAATAACTATAATACCTAGTACGAAAGGAGCTGGAGGATATACATTAAATATACCTCCTGATAGGATGTACAGTACAAAGAAACAACTTATAAATAGAATAATGGTTGGCCTTGGAGGAAGGGCTGCAGAGGAAATAATATTTGGTAAGGATAACATTACAACTGGTGCCTACGGAGATATACAAAGTGTAACAGAAATAATAATTTCAATGATCAAATATTATGGAATGTTTGAAAATTCAGGTCTTTTAAATTATGATTTGCTTACAAACGAAGGTATATCAAGTCCTGCAGATATAATTAAACTTGCAAATGATACAGTTACTTCATTATATGAAGAGGTTAAAGCTTTGCTATCTTCATCAATCAACAAGCTTGAAAAGCTTGCTAATGCATTGCTTGAATTTGAAACAATTTATGATGAACAACTTGATGAGATAATTGCAGTATAAGACTTAAAAGCAAAAGGCAGCGTTTAAACGCTGCCTTTTGTTATATTTCCATTATTATTGGTAATATCATTGGCTTTCTTTTAGTTTTTTCATATAAAAACTCTCTTAAGTCATCTTTAATAGTTGTTTTGATAGGTGCCCATTCTCTTACTTTATTACCAAGACATCTGTCAAGAGAGCTCTTTACAATGTTTCTAGCTTCTTCCATAAGATTTTCGGATTCTCTAACGTACACAAAGCCTCTAGAAATAATGTCAGGTCCTGCTATTACAGTCCCGGATTCTTTTTCTATTGTAATTACTACTGTCAAAATACCATCCTGAGATAAATGTTTTCTATCCCTTAATACAATATTTCCAACGTCACCAACTCCAAGTCCATCAACAAGTACATGCCCTGAAGCAACGTTGCCGTTAATTTTAGCAGAATCCTTTGAAACCTCTAATACATTTCCTATCTCAGTAATGAATATATTAGGTGCATCCATACCTAACTTTTGTGCTAGAAGTGAATGCTGTTTTAAATGTCTAAATTCACCATGTACTGGCATAAAGTATTTGGGTTTAATTAAACTATGAATAAGCTTTAACTCTTCTTGGCATGCATGACCTGACACATGTACATCAGCAAGTGATTCATATATTACATTTGCACCTTTTTTAAATAATTGATTTATAACCCTTGAAACAAGCTTTTCATTACCAGGTATTGGATTGGCAGATATAATTATGAGATCACCATTCCTGATAACTACCTTTTTATGCTCTGAGGCTGCCATCCTTGAAAGTGCTGACATAGGTTCACCTTGACTTCCAGTAGTAATAATAACTATTTTGTCATCTGGATATTTATCAATAGCATCAATATCTATTAATACTCCATCTGGTATGTTAAGATAACCTAATTCACTTGCAACAGCAGTTATGTTTTCAACACTTCTACCACAAACAGAAACTTTTCTATTAAATTTTACTGCAGAATTTATTACTTGCTGTACTCTATGAACATTAGATGCAAAGGTTGCAACAATAATACGATTTTTTTCATCGGTAAAAATTTTATCAAATGTTTCGCCAACAGTACTTTCAGACATTGTATATCCCGGTCGTTCTACATTTGTACTGTCTGCCATTAGAAGAAGCACTCCTTTACTCCCCAGTTCAGCAAGTCTTGCGAAATCCATTACAGCTCCACCAATAGGTGTATAATCCACTTTGAAATCACCTGTATGTACAATTACACCTACAGGAGTATGTATAGCAAGTGAACATGAATCTGCGATGCTGTGTGTATTCCTAATAAATTCAACCTTTATTTCTCCAAAATCAACAATATCCTTTGGCTTAACCACTTTAAGCTGACAATCGTTTAAAATACCATGCTCTGTAAGCTTTGTTTCAACAATACCAAGTGTAAGTCTTGTTCCATACACAGGTATATTTAATTGTTTTAAAAAGTATGGCAGCGCACCTATATGATCCTCATGACCATGGGTTAAAACAATACCTTTTACCTTATCCTTATGCTTTAGTAAATATGCAATATCGGGTATAACAATATCAACACCATACATTTCTTCATCTGGAAAGCTTAAACCACAGTCAATTACAATAATTTCATCTTTATACTCTATTAATGTCATGTTTTTTCCGATTTCATCCATTCCTCCCAATGGAATAATCTTTACTTTATCCTTTTTTGTCAATTACAATTCCCTCCTCTTAGTCAAATATATCCGAACATTACCAACAATGATATTATACTTCATGAATTAATATATTATCAATATTTATTTATATAGTCCTTATATTATTGACGTTATTTAGTAATTATATTTTATATTTTTACCATTTTTATATGGTTTTATAATATATATACTTCAATATTTATCGATTTCTAAGACTCCACCTTCTATAAGGTGGAGTTTCCACTTTTTGCTTCAGGTGGGGTAGAGTCCCCACCTGAAGTCTCGATGTTCAGCTTTAGCTGAACGAGTTCACTATTAAGAAAACTACAGGTTCCAATTAAGAACACTGTAGTTTAATTCATTAATCATTATTTACATTATTCCTGCATTTTTCACAATAACCAAAGAATTTCACACTATGATTTTCTATTTTAAAATTATATTTTTCTTCTACTTTTTTCTCTAGAGTTTCCAGCAAATCATACTCAACCTCTTCAACACTTCCGCAGCTTTTACATATTAGATGATGATGTTGATGATCTTCATTCTTATGAACAAGCTCATATCTGTTACAACCATCATCAAAATTCATTCTGCAGATTGCACCAATTCTTTCTAATAATTGAAGAGTTCTATATACTGTTGCAAGTCCTATTTCTGGGCAATCGCTTCTTACAAGATCATATATTTCTTCTGTTGACAGGTGTTTGCCCTCATTTTCAAGCAGAATGTCTAATACAGCTCTTCGTTGAGGTGTTAGCTTATAGCCTTTAACCTTTAATTGTTCCTTTAGTTTATCTGTTTCTTCTCTTGAAAAGTTAAACATATTGCACCTCGGTTTTTATAAAATATTATTTAGAAAATATTTTATATTTAAGGATAATACTTTTATTCACCAATGAATTATAGTTTACATTATTTACTATCAATTGTCAATAGATTTTCATTTGAAAATTGATTTGTCCTCTTTCTGCTTGATCTAATGTCATAATATCACTTCCTCATATAATGATAACCATTATCAATAACATTACAAAAAAATAGAAAACTCATTTATTAATTAAAAAGTACCGTGAATGATAAACGCTGTCAATATCATTTTAGAATATAATTTTAAGTTCATCTTTAATTGATATTTCTTTTAATCCAATTTTGCAATTATATGCTTTAACAACAATACCTAAATCAAAAGCAGACCTAAGCTTTTCACCAAATAGGTTATCTATTTTATAATTTGGAGTAAATTCTTTAACATAATCCATAAAAGCAATAATTACAATAGCTGCCCTATACCCCTCATTCATTGCAGATTTCAGTTCATCTATATGCTTTCTTCCTCTTTCAGTGGGAGCATCTGGGAACATAACGACTCCATTTTCTTCATATGTTCCGCATTTAATCTCAATAAATGTTTTTTCATTTCCATCTATAAAAAAATCTATACGACTACTGTGATATACTACCTCTCTCTTTACATTTCCTGTTACCCAGTTTATATTACCAGATTTTATAGCATCCTCAAAAACATCATTTGCTAACACAGAATTAATACATATTAAGTGTCCATACTTCTTTACAAAAAACAATGTATATCTTGTTTTTCTATTGGGATTATTGGACTTTAGCAATATAACCTCACATCCTTCATGAAGCAGTTCACTCATTCTTCCTGTATTAGGTACATGTGCTAGTTCTATCCCAAAATCTACTTTAACTAATGCTTCAAATCTATTTGGACGGTTTAAAAATACTCCTGATTTCCATTCTCCATGTAGTTTCATTGTTCCTCCATTCCATAAAAAAAGGATATACATTAGTATACCCTATTTCTCTTCTCCATCTTCATCTTCAAAATATTCATTCGCTTCATCTGATTCTAACCATTCTTCATACACTTCTGATACTTTATCAAATTCAGCATCATCTTCTATAGTAGTAAGTATTTCTTCCCCATCTTCATTTTTATCAAGCTTTAATACTAGTGCATCCTCTTCTTCAGTATCTACTGGGTAAAGCACATAGTATTCATTTCCTTCTACTTCAAGTACAGTTACTATTTCGAACTGTGTTTCTTCTCCATTTTCATCAGAAAGGACAATTATGTTTTCGTTATTTTCCATTAATTTCACCTCTATTCTTAATTATAATGTAATTGTAAGTGTAAAGGTTAAAGTTGTCAACTTTTATTTACCCTATCAAGGTAGCCTTGTAATATATATACTGCTGCTACAGTATCTATGACTTCCTTACGCTTTTTTCTTGAAACATCAGCACTTATAAGCATTTTTTCAGCTGCAACTGTTGTTAATCTTTCATCTTGAAATATTATTTCAAGGTTTAAACTAGGTTTTATTCTTTCACAAAATGCGATTACCTTTTCCCCGGTCGGTCCAATTGTATTATTCATATTTTTAGGAAGTCCTGCAATTACTTTCTCTACTCCAAACTCTTTTACTATACTTATTATCTCATTTATATCAGATTTAATACCTGTTCTTCTAATTGTTTTAAGTCCCTGTGCTGTCCATCCAAATGGATCACTTAATGCTACTCCAATTGTTTTTTCACCAATATCAAGTCCCATTAATCTCAAAAAAACACCTCCTAAACAATTTTAATACAAAATTCAGGACAATATGCAGAACAGTACCCACACAACAGACATTTTTCTCTGTTAACAATTAACTTATCATTTTCAATTGACAATGCTCCACTTTTACATACATTTACGCAGTTTCCGCATACAATACACCAAGAATCAATATGAAGCCTCTTTTCCCTATTTTTTACTTTATTTTTCGTTTCTTCATCTATTGGCTTTCCCTCAAATTTTAAAACATTTGCTTTTACTTCATAAACTGTCTGCATTCCAAGTGCAATTGAATGAATATGTTTGTTATTTAGTACAAAATCAATACATTCATTATAATTGGCTGTGAGATTTCCACCACCAAGTGGTTTCATTGCATATATACCCTTTCCATTTTCATATGCTTTATCTATTGCTCTTTGCATATCTTCAATTGTTCCATCAGCAATTCCAAGTCCCTTAATGTTATAAAGTGGATGCACCACATCAATTTCAGGCATACTAGATATCTCATTAACAACCTCTACATAATGAGTTGAAACACCAATAGCATCTATTAATCCTTGACTTTTAGCATCTATTAAATATTCAATAGCATCCCTGTGCCCCTTTAATGTATACTTACTTTCCTGCTCATGAAGTGAAAATATCCCTATTTTCTTTAATCCCAGTTCCTCTAAAGTTTCTCTTACACTTTCCTTCATTCCCTCATATGTATAGTCATAGGACTTTGATGATATAATAATATTTTTATTTTTTGATAGCTCTATTGCTCTTCTGATATAAGGGTAGGTTTTATAAAGCTTGGCAGTATCAATAAAATTTACACCACTATCAAAGGCACTTGCTATAACCTTTGCTCCTTCCACTAAGGGCATATTAACTTGAAGAGGTCCTACAGTTAGTCCTCCAAAACACAGCTTTGAAACAATTAAATTTGTATTTCCCAGTCTATTATATTCCATTTATTTCCTCCATCGATAATTTATAAAAAATATAATTCAAATAAACCATCATTATAAGGGCACATGAAACAATTCCTGAGTCATTAAATATGACTACAAGTATACAGGATATCACAAAAACCATCGTATTACCATCAAATATTAATATTCCTTTAAGCATATTATATAAATATATTAATATAGATACAACAATAAGTTCAGTCCAAATATTTACTTGTAACAAACGTTTAAAAGTATATAATTTACCGTACAATATGTCAGTTATGTAACCTAAGTTAAGGTTAACCAGGTTTCTAAAAAACACTCCAATATGGTTATTTGATATAGAAATAATTGCAGCTGCAGCAAATATTTCAAACAACTTTATAGGCAATGGAGAAATATAAAATCCTATTAGCCCACTTGTTAAAAACCCGCCAAAGTTGCTTCCACCGCCCTCAAAAAGTAAAAGTCCTGCATTTGTTAACCAAATCATCCAATTATTTTTTAATTTAGACTCTGATTTAAAAATTAATATAAAAGCTATAATAACTCCTAAAAATTCATTTCCAATTCCATAAAATCTAGCACCAAGGGCAGGCTCATAGCTTAAAAGAGAATTTTTTAATAAAAATCTAAAAAATATAGCATCTATATATATTAATGCTAAAAAAACAATAGAAACTTTTTTTAACTGAACTTTTCTTATTAGTATGCTTACTATCATTGTTAAAATTAATATTGCTATAATTTTATAAGTTAAGCTATTTAAATTAAGAATAGGTTCAATAAGTATTATTAAGGGTGAGGTAATAACAAAAAGTGATGAATATACTGCAAATTTCTTAGATTTTTGCAGTAATAATATGCTATTTAAAATAGTTAAAACACCCATAAAATAACCATATTTGTTTAAAAAAACTCTTTTATTTTTTAAACCTTGAACTCTATCCTTGTATATTTTATTTATATCTCCATTAATAATTTTTAATTTTGCTATATTTCCTGACATAATGCTGTTAATATTCTCATAATCCAATATACCACTATTTCTTGTTGATTCGGAATAAAAAATACCTTTGTAATTATTATTATAATATATAAATGGCATAATATAGTTTTCATATTTTTTATTATCTTTTCTAGTCCAGGATGATATGATTATTTCAGTATCTCTTTTTATTTCAATATCTTCTAACTTTTTATCAAGTTTTTGAATGTCTTGAATATGTTCAATAAATACTTTTACATCATTTTGTTTTTCTATATCCTGGAAAGTTTGTCCATATACTAAAAATTTAGACGGTACATATAATGTACCGTCTTTTTCAACAAATCCTTTAATCGATATGTTATTAATAATTTCATCACTAATATACAATGGTACTTCTTGAATGCTTATATTTGAAGGACGTTTTTTACTTATGCTGTAAAAATATGCAAAGTCAGATCCTCCACTTCTTTGAATAGCTAATCCTTTTACAGAATTATCTAGGACTTTTTTAATATTTATATATTGATTTAAATCATTATATTGATAATCTTCAACAAAATATATGTATCTATCCTTTGCAAACACATTAATAGAAGTAAAATAAAAGCATACAAGAAAAATCAAGACCTTTTTAAGCAACATTTACACCTGCTTTTCACATAAATAATTCTTTAAAAGCTCCTCAAGTATTTCATCTCTTTCAAGTTTTCTTATCATTGCTCTGGCGTTCTTGTGATTTGTTATATATGTTGGATCCCCTGAAAGAATATATCCGACTAATTGATTGATTGGATTATATCCTTTTTCATTTAATGCGGCATATACTTCCTTCAATATTTCTCTTGCCTTTACATTCCCATCCATTTGCAATTTATACTGCATTGTTCCTTCACGGCGTTCGGTCATATCAAACACCCCTCTCTTCCGTTTCTATACATTATTAAATATATCACTTTATCTGCTTTAAATCAAATATTACATATAATTGTAAATAAAAATTTATTTTGTATAAGAATATTGTTAATCCTAAGTTGTATTTTAGGAAGAATGCGTCGCAAATTAAAAACGGAAAGATTATAGAACTGATGTTATGTTGTCGGTATCCGGGTTGAACTGGTTTGATGTGGCTGTTACTGGTTGAACCGTAGTGGTCGATGCCCACATCGACAGGTCATTAACGTGGTAGGCGATACCTACATCAATTGTGGGAATCCCATATGCCGAAAATAACATGCCGATGTGGGCATCGGCCACTACAGTGCACGTTATTCTCAATGTAGTGGTGAACACTGTTC
>JBEQBT010000086.1:0-11917 GCA_041639705.1 Clostridiaceae bacterium
CAACTTTTTACTTGCATAGTTTAATATATCCTCAGAAGAAACTGTCTCGGATACTAGCTCTGTTATTGTCCTTCTTTTATCAGCTTCTTTTCCTTCTATAATAATACCAAGCTTTGGTTTTCTTATAAGTTCAAGTCCTCTGTCACTTAACCATTCTCCCAGTGAATCAAGTTCTTTAAGTATTGTATTTTTAGATATAGAAAGCTTACTTTGAAAATATGAAATATTTATAGGTTGGCTAGACTGCAATAGCTTTGTGGCAATAAACTTCATTCTTTCATCCCTTGAATAGACATACTGGTAACGTGATATATCAGTATCAGCATTAATAAAACCCTTTAAGAATTCCTCAAGCTTTTCATCTTTGATAAGCCTAATACCCCTGTTGTATTGACGTTCAAAATATTTGAAACCGTTTTTAACAAGAAAGGCTTCAATTTTGTCAACGTTATATCTAATGGCTCTATCTGTTAATTTGTAGGTTTCTGCCAGTTCCTCTGTTTTCACAAAATCGTCCTTCTCAATTAAATAGCGAAGTATTTCAATACACCTTTTGTTTAATTCCATATAATCCTTCTCCGTATATCATTTTGTTATTTTATTATTACAAGTATTTATATTAAATTATATTTGAAAACAATTTAAATATTATTCAAAATATGTTTTTTTCTTTCCAATTGATTAGGAAAAAATGAACTATATATTTTTGTTTTGCTGCACATATGCTTACTTGATTTATCTAAATTATATCCTAGATATATATGCATATTCAATCACCTACAGCAAACATTGCTTTTCTAATCAAATAGGAAAAAGTGAACTATAAAAAAATTAACAGGCACATAAGATTTGAAAAATCTTATGTGCCTGTTGCTTTTTTAGTCACCTTATTTTCATCTGCAAGTGTGACTTTCATACAATGATATTGGAGTGAATATCTTAAAGCTCATTTATAGCTTCAAAAAGTTTTATTGCTGCAGCCCTTGGACCTTTATTTTCCATACCTTCTATTCCAAGGCAGGTTCTAATCTGACCAACCTTAACACCTTGCTTATAAAATGCATCGAAATATTTCTGAAGGAGCAGGTCTGTTTCTTCTTGTTTTTGAAATGGTCCAAATGGATTTGCAAAATAGGATTTTACCAAGCCTTTTTCTGTTGTAGTTCCCTTAGCCATTCTTGCGCCATTTCTAAAAACCTCAATGGCTTCATCTAAATTTTGGAAATACCCCAGAGTTTCCCTTCCTTCTTTTATATCCTCATAGTTGTTTGCGTATAGAAACATATCAACTGGGTAACCCTTTTGTATATCATTATAGGTTGCAACAGGAATTATAAGTCTTGCATTTACTTTATCAGGGTTCATAAAAATACTTCTATCCAGTTCCTTAAAAGCATATCCAGGGTCCAAATCATCCAACCTTACAAACGCCCCAATTTCAGTACCATATGCCTTAAGAATATTGTTTTCATCAAGTGCTACGACACCCATATCATCAAATACAATTGTCATATCACTTATATATTTTTCTCCAAGACTTCTAAAGGCTTCAATTGTTTCTGATTTTCCAGCACCACTATCTCCCATAATTATTATATTGGCACTTTTTCCTCCCTTTAGCTTAATATTAACCATTGCACCATGTATAGGGAGGTTTCCCCTTTTAATCATTATTAAATTGTGAAGAGTGAGTGTCATTTTTTTCATATATCCAAAATAATCAATTGCTTCACTATAACTAACATAACCTAACATAATATCATTCTTAACATCATCATAAAAAATTGTTCTAGTTTCTTTTTCATTATCCTTACATCCAAATAAATAAACTATATCAGGCTTTCTGCCCAAATATTCTTCCTTTTTGGCCATTTCAAAAAGATTGCACATGGCTATGCCATGGGACATAAAATCCCTGTGAAAGTAAACATATGCTAAAAGGCTTCCTACCTTTGCAGGATAGCAGAACCAATGGTCAGGATTTATTTTACTATCCTCAATTGGATTGGAGTATACTTCTTTAAAAGCACCATCCCTTGTATTTTTTTTAGGATAAGTAATAAATGGCAGATCTAGTACAATTTTCTCTATAAAAGGAATGTCCTTAATTGCAGAATATTCTTCAGGACATAACCATTCAATTTCATTTACAATTATTCCAGCATTTCCACCTGCAGGAAGCTGTCTGAACACACTTGGTTCACTTCCAATTACATTTTGTGAAATTTTCCTATAAATACTCAATATTAAATTTGAGAAATTTGTGTTAGCATCTATGAAACTTGCTTTCTCTAATCCTTCATTTAACTTTACATTTTGAAGTAGAGTATAACGCTCAAGTCTTCTCCAAAAATTATAAAGATCCTCTACAAAATGAATAAATTGTTCCTTATCAGCTAAAAGTGAAGAGGAAGGAGGATTTAAATCAATTACTTCATTTGCATTAAGAGTTGTAAGCAATCTAAATAGTGAAATAAAAGAATCAGAAATCTCTTCATTATCAACTGTATCAAGGGATGAGGAAATGTATTGGTATACATTTGAGCCCTTTCTCTTAACTGAATCCAAATAGGTAGAAAGCAGCTTTTCAAAGCCATTACTTGTAAATACCATTTCAGGTGTATCACAATATTTAGCAGTAAAATTAATCATTACCTTATCATTACTAATAGAGAATTCCTTTTGCATATTCATTACCTCCTAGATTCATGTAAATTACGTATAAACATTATTATATCTAAAATATGCAACTTTGTATATGAAAAATTGCAATTTCCTTAAATTTATATAATCAACTCTTTTTTATATTTAATATACCCCTTCATTAAAATCCAATTTATGAGTATAATAGAAACAAAGTAAATTTTTTGTGAGGTTAAAGTAATGAATGAAAATATATTAGAATCTATTAATTCATTTTTAAGTGTTTTTTCTATATTAAAAGATACATACAAAAGCCAATGCAGTGAAATCAGCTTAAAGATGGCTGCATTTAACATTTCTTCATGCAAACGCAGCTTTGATTTTGAAAAATATAAAAAAGTTCTACAAAAAATTGATTTTACAAATAATCTTGAGTATAAACTAATAATTTCATCACTATATTTTAGCAATTTTGAAGAATATGATAAAAAGCTTGAGGAATACTTTAATACTTATTTTTCTAAACTTTCTATTTTACCCTCTAAAAATATTCACTCTCTTA
Source organism: Clostridiaceae bacterium (assembly GCA_041639705.1). Taxonomy (GTDB): domain Bacteria; phylum Bacillota; class Clostridia; order Clostridiales; family Caloramatoraceae; genus JARDZI01. The sequence continues at coordinate 3,206 of JBEQBT010000086.1, forward strand.
TATGCGGGCTAATAATTATATCTTCTGTTAATGCATTTGATTTTTATACAAATAAATTCACTGAGGTATATAATTCAATTGAAAAGACAAATCCACTTTTTAATTACTATGAGTACTCTCCATTTATATTATTAGCCTCTATTAATGCAAATGATAAATACTCCTTAACAGATATATCAAACGAAATATATTATGCACTCCATGATTCGGGATTTGCTAGGGGAACTAATTCCTATTGCACTTCACTATATCTGTCAACCCTAAACAAAAAGATTAATACTGATAAAATTAGAGAGATATACACTAAACTACAATCCCTTATTCCTGTTAACCAGTTTAACTATCTAAGCTGTGCCCAGCTTTATGTATGTGATAATAAATTCTCTGATTACTCAAGCATTATAGATATTCATAAAAAAATATCAAATGAAATAGGAGTAAAGTGGTTTACAGAACAACTCGATATTGCAATTACATGTGCAATATATCTCAAAGCTAACAATTTAAATCCATTAGAACACCTGGATTTAGGAATTAATGGTTGTCTCTCCCCAGGACTACTTACCACCATGATAGTTTCTACCATATTGCTAAATAATGATTAGATCAAAAGGGGCTGTTGCAAAACTACTAAAAAATAACTGTTTCACATAAAAATTTATGGCTGTCATTCTGAACGTAGTGAAGGAACTTTAAGATTCTTCACTACGTTCAGAATGACAGCCTCTTTTTTATATTATTCATCTATATATTCAACATTATAACGCTTATTAAACCTTTCTAATGTTTTAATAAAGTTCCTTCCAAGCAGTAATGAAAATAATACATTCCCTATTGCATGAATCGTATCAAATGAGAAGCTTGCCGCGATTCCAGCTATAATTGCCTCCCAATTTATTGGTTTTATAAATGCAACTATATACCACATATCAAGTATAATTCCAAATATATATCCCCATATACCACACATAATTGTAAATATCAAAATATTCTCTTTTTTCATGATATTTTTAAGGGTTCCGAAAAATACTCCTACCAGTCCCCAGCCAAGCATTTGCCATAGTGTCCAGGGACCCTGGCCTAAGAAGAAGTTGGATATGAACGCTGCCATCCCTCCTACCATGAAACCACTAACTGGCCCTAGAGTATATCCTGCAACAGCTGTAATAAATGTAGTAGGTTGAAGCCCTGGTATTGCTGCAAAGGGTACCCTTAATACTCCACCAAGTGCTGACAGAGTGGCAATTGCTGCAATCTTCCTTGCATCAAGGCCTTTAATCTCAAATATCAGTACGAACACTCCAATTAAAAAACCTGCGGACACTAAAATTATATTGTCAATCCCCACATTATAATAGGTCATAACAATTGTAATAACCATAAAAACAAATGCAATTAAATATCCAATAATTCTTTTCATTTTATCACCTGCAATGCTTTAACCCCATCCACAAACCTTACTATTTTACACTTATTCTTAAATAGCTTTGCTATCTGAGGTGAATAGTAAATTGCATCATAAAGCATATCTTCAGTTCTACCAGTTGCTACTATCTCGCCATTAAACATCATTGTAACATTATGTGCATAATCCCCGGCAAAATCTGAATCATGGGTTATAAGCACTATAGTTTTTCCCGTTTCAGAAAAGCTTATAAGTATTTCTCCCAGCTTCTCTTTGTTTATTGAATCCAAGCCTCTTGTAGGCTCATCTAATATTAAAATGTCTGGATTAGACACCATTATACAAGCTATTGCAAGTCTCTGCTTTTCTCCTCCACTTAAATCCCTTGGATTCCTATCCCTAACTCCTACTAATTCAAGCTTAAGGAGCATATCCTCAACTCTTTCACCCTCAAATGCGTCTATGTTCCTCAAAGTATATGCTATCTCATCAAAAACAGTATCTCTTCCTAAATAGTCATTAGGATTCTGAGATAAATAGCCTATTGTATTTATTCTCTCCCGCTGATTATATTCACTAATTTCCTTTCCATTAACAGTTACACTCCCATTGTATCCATTTAGTATACCCGAAACAATTTTGAAAAGAGTGCTCTTACCGGCACCATTTTCTCCAACAACTGCCATTATTTCACCCTTTTTAATAGAAAGGCTTATATCCTTTAATACTTTTTTATTTTTTTCATAACCAAAATTGAGCTTGGTTACATTTACAAAGTCCATGTCAAACCTATTATCCATTACCTTAGCATCATTAAAATTAATATCTTTTATTAACTCTCTCCCCTGTTTTACGTTTACAGGTGGATTTGCATAGCCTGCTTGTTTAAATAAATATGAGATTGAGGGAAGAAAATATCGTTTATCTATAGATTCTGGTATATTGTTAGGGGTTCCCTGACCAGCAATTCTACCATCCTCCATAAAAATAATTCTATCTGCCATTTCAAAGCATCTATCAAGTCTCTGTTCCACAAGCACAATTGTTTTTCCAGTATCCCTGTTAAGCCTTTTAATAAACGCCAGCACCTCCTCAGATGCTATTGGGTCAAGCTGTGAGGTAGGTTCATCAAACATCATAATATCAGGGTCCATGGCAATAACAGATGCAATAGCTATTCTCTGCTTTTCCCCTCCTGATATTTCTTGTGTAGATTTATCTTTAATATGTCCAAGGTTAAGGAAGGAAATCACCTCTGCAACATTTCTTTTCATTTTATTTAATGATGTGTTCAAATTCTCCAGTCCAAAGGCAATTTCTCTTTCCACATCCTGCATAACAATTTGTTTTTCAGGATGCTGATACACCATTCCAACCTTTTTTACTATATCCTTATTATTATACTCTCTTATGTTTTTACTATTTAATAGAACAGAACCCTTAAGCTTTCCTCCATAATAATCAGGGACTATTCTATTAAACATCCTTAAAAGCGTAGATTTTCCACAGCCTGAGGGTCCAACAATTAATATAAATTCACCTTCATTAATGCTTAAATCAATCCTATCTAATGCGGGCTCATTCGTATCAGGATACCAGTAGCTCACATTTTCAGCTTTTATTACTTCCAAGCTTTCCACCCCCAGTTGATAATCACAGGTATATAAAACAATGTGCAAAATACTAATCCTATTGTTGTTACACTTATGAATGGATTAGTGAATATAGGATAAAACTCCATTTGATTAAACCCATAGTATTGAAAAAATGAGAAAACTAAAGGAATTAATACAAATATTATATTAAACAGCTTATCAAAAGCTGAAAATTTCTCAAAGAAATATACACTTCTTTTCCCAAGTCCATAACCTCTGGAATACATGGACTCAGCCATGTCCCCAGCATCTTCAAGGCAGCTTTGAAAAAGTATATTGAGGATATTACTCTGGTTTTTTATACTCCTTTTTAAACTATTCTCAAATAGTTTATTCCCCCTGAGCTTTTCAATTTCTATAATATTATTTAATGATTTCAAAATTGCAGGGAAAAGTCTAAGTGTCAGGTTCATAAGAAGAGCGGAGTTACCAATGTATTTTGAAAAAAAGCTAAAGGTTCTGTCAGGATGAAGAATAAGATTACCAAATCCAAATATTAATGTAATTCCAATTAATTTTATGGATTGGACAATTCCATATAGGAATGCCTCAAGTGTAATTCGTAGGCTTCCTAAAAGAGGGATATGATTTATTGCAAAAATAACAGTATTACCATTATGATTAAAAATTGTGTTGAATATAACAATTAAAATGGTTATGGGTAAAATCATCCTTAAATATCCTTTAATTTCAACAAAGCTTCCATCAACTAGGGATAGAGCAATTACAGAAAAAATTATAAGCACAACATATATTGGATTTTGGGTAATCAGAACTCCAGCAGTATATATGACCACAAGCAGCAATCCTGTTAATGGATGGAGCTGTTGAAGGAAGGTATCTCTTTTTTTATAAACCAGCATTTTTAATTCTCCTTAGGTTTAATAGAAGGGCTTAGATTGTCCTAAGCCCTATACACATTATTTTACAACAATAACCTTTTTAACACTTCTTACAAACAATGGCTTTCCATTGTCGTCTAGCTTTTCAGCATATATTTCAAAGCTTCCCACTTCATCAAAGGTTATAATTGCAGTTCCATTTGTATCAGTTATATACTTCTTTCCATTTACCCAAACAGCTGCATTTTCCACAGCATTGTCCTCAGCTCTCACAGCAATCTCAATATTTTGACTCTTTGAAGCCGTTTCTGGAAGGGTTATATTAAGTGGCTTTATACCCCAGTCTCCGTAGTATACCAGTATCTCATCTCCAGCCTTAACCTCAACATCTGTCATTCCAACACCCGGATCCTTTCCATTTACAAAATACATCCATCCATCCCAGCCTCCAAACTTTCCACCTGCAATATCATCAATAGATGCTATGAATGGTGCACCATAGCTGTAGCTGACATTTGACTTTATTGCCATACTATTCAGTGCTCTCATTACAAATGAATAAGCTGAAATTTTTCCTTGAGTATAAGCAGTTCCATCAAAATCAAATACTCTTATATTACCTGTCGTTACAGCTTTATCATATAATACATTTTTATCATAGCTCTCAATTCTAACAGAGGCTGTGGTCTTTTCATTTACCATTTCAAGCCTTGTGCTATAAATGTATACAACATTACCCCCTCTGGTGCCCTTTATAATAATTTCATATTCTGATTCAGGTAATGATTTTGATATTTTAACAAGCCCAAATTCAGGCTTTAATACCTCTGTAAAGGAATCCTTACCATTGGTTATTTCAATATTTACTTCATCAATATTTTCTGTTATGGCTTCAAACTCAACAGTTCCATCCTTAACATCATAAAAGGCATTATGAATTTTCATAAAGGTCACAACATCATATTTACCAGTAAAGAAATTATTTTTTGTAAATTTCAACTCTTTATACATATTTTTATTGTTTTTATAAAAACCAAGCGCAGTAACTACCTGCCTTGTGGCAATATCATTTACAGAACCTGTTTTAAGGTGTTTAAATCCTCCAGTAGTATCTATAAAGGTTAACAATTCATCAACTATATTCTTACCATATATTTTATAATTGTTTACATTTTCACCTGCTGAAACAATTGCCTCTAAAATAACAGAAAGTGTTTCAGAAGTTTCAATCTTTGGATCCTTTTCCATTTCTGCAAGTTTGCCTTTTAGATAATTTAAAGCATTTGAAACAGCTAGAGACTTGGAATCCCTCCCAGCCATTGTTAGAGCAAGTACTGACATGGCAGTAAAATCCACATCGCTATCAGGGTATGGAGCAAATATATAAAAGCCTCCATCCTTGTTCTGTTTTCCTTCTAGATATTTAAGTGCCCTTTCTCTATCATAGGTTGCCCCGGACGCTTCAAGTGCAATCATACTCCAAACATGACTGTTAACAAGTTCTTCTCCACCTTTAATGGTGTCCTTGAATTTCCCGTCCTCAAGCACTGAGTTCTTGATTATACTAACCAAATCAATACCTTGAAAATTATTTGGGTCATAGCCTGCAGACATTACTCCAAGTATGGTTCTTGCATAGTCTGTCATATAATAATTATCTATTTCTTTTCCCAGTGTCTCTCCCTTATACTCAATATATTTCGAATCTAATTGCCTTCTAGAAATCTTTAATCCAATTGCATCCCAGTCTGATATTTTATAATCCTTTGCTGCGGCATTTTTTTCTACATATAATACTGCCTTATTTAGTACATCATCAAGATTAACAGTATTGGCGGGTGCTGGAGTTTGCTTAACAGTATTTGTAGGTTTTTCAGCAGGCTTACTGATATTTTTGCTGCTGTTGTTTGAACTTGATGAGGCTAGAGTTTTTGAATTATCAGTAGTTGTACTCTGAGTATTTGTATTCTGCTCAGCTGAGCTTTGTGGTTTATCTACCGTAGTTTCAGTATTTTGTGTACTATCATTAGTTGCTTCTTTAGTTGTTTCGTTTGATACAGTTGTATTGTTAGTGTTATTAGTTGTTGATTGTGTATTTGTGCTGGATTGCTCATTTGATGTTGTATTAACATCCTTATTCTTAGCACATCCTGTAAAAACTGATAAAACTAATATTATTGATATGAAAATGCTAATTATTTTTTTCATTTTTTCCCCTCCATTATGGTGCTAGATCTTTATATGTCCATTCTCTGTAATCTAAATTTATTATATCTCCATTCTTTGGGACAATATCATTTGCCCCGCTTTTAGTCTTTTCTTCATTTTGAAATAAGAACCAATCAACTCCCATTATTTCAGCTTTTTTTTGTTCTGATGTTAATTTCATTGAGGTTATTGATTCAAAGCCTTCAATGGATTTTATAAATCCTCCATCATCCATTACAGATACATTGTCTCTAAGATAGTCCAGTAAAGATTTATTATCCTTAATCTGAACCTTTTTCCTGAGTATTTCTTCTGTACCTCTGTTCTTAGATATAAATAAGGTAAAGGAACCTGATTCAGGTTTCTTTTGTTCTTCTTTTGGCTTTTCAGCTGTCTGGGTGTTTGAGGTCTGAACCTTTTTATCATCACTCTTTGCAGTATTATTTGCTGCAGTAGTACTGGTATTTTGTTCATTGCTAGAAGTACTTTCTACATTTTTATTATCTGTCCCTGCAGTATTATCAGAAGTATTGCCTGGGGCTGTATTTATAGCAGCATTGTTGCCTGTTTGAACAGAACCTAATTTACTTTCATTTTGAGAAATATTTTTACTCTGGCACCCAGCCATAATTAACATAATAGTCATAATTAATAAAGTAACTATTTTTTTCAACTTTTACACCTCCTTACACTCATAATAGGAGGGAAAAAATAAAAAGCCCCAAAAGGGCTTTCTTTATCCATGTAAAGCTTTCCCCTTCCCTCCGAAGGTATTGACACTTAAGTCTAGGCAGGTCTCCTGGCTCGTGAATCATCCTACTTCCTGGCCTTCCCATAGATGAATCTCATCTAAAGTGGCTAAATCAGGTTTCGTCCTCACTTACAGTAGCGGGGGCTGCAGCGGATTTAAACCGCTTTCCCTTTTAACTATAAAGCACCTAAACTTATATTAAATTATATTAGCTTCAACATCATTATACTATTATGTAATTAATTAATCAATCTCAGTGGATAATTGATAATTTTTAAAATATTTATAATAGTACTTTATCATATTAAATATTAATTGTATAATTGATATATAAATAATTTCATAGGTAATTCAACTTACCAGGAGGTGGACTTTTGGAGCATAACATTTGTCCTTTATGTAAAAAAAATGGTGAACATGTATCAATGAGCACTGTAGAAAATCAAATAGTTGATCATTTTAGAAAAAGATTGAAATCAACTGCCTATGGTTTTTGCACAAATCCTGATTGTGATATTGTATATTTTAATAGAGATACAGATGAAATATTTTTTCAAAGAGATTTAAAGCTGCCAGTGTGGCTTAAGAATCAAGATAATCCCATTATATGCTACTGCAGCAGCGTTACTCTCCAGGATATAATTAATGAAATAGTAGTCAATAAAACCTCTAAGGATTTAAAAGACATAATGGAAAGGACCTCTGCTTGCACTGTTGGAAGATGCAGGTCACTAAATCCATCAGGGAAGTGCTGCATGCCTGTTCTACAGAATGCAGTTGATTATGCAATTAAATTGAGGGATAAAAAATAATTATTAGAATTTATTCTAATAATTATTTTTATTATACTATACTAATTATTATTCCAATATAACAGTATTTTGTTTTGTATTTCTCATTCTACCTCTTTATTGCAATTAATTTGCATTAACTTTTATATAAGCATTCACACAATTTTTTCAATATATTCAAGTAAAAAATAATAATCCCATAAATGGGATCAGATACATATGGTTATATATCTTTTAAAAACTCCCTTAAGAACAGTACATTTATCCACAATTGAAAATCCTGCATTAGATATTTCCCTATCCATTTCATCTAAACTCACTAATACTAATTTGTTTGTAATTCTTCTTGCACTATTGATTATTCCAATTTGTATTTCACTAGTTGTCTTTGTTACCAGTCCATAAGGTATATCAATAATTGCCCCATCATAGTTACCCTGAATTTCCTTTATGTCTCCCTCACTAATCACATCTTGATAGCCAAAAAAACTTAAATTTTTTTTAGCTCCTTCTACTACTTTGGAATTAATATCATAGCCTTTTATGTCAGCACCCATTGATAGTGCTTCTATAACGACTGTTCCAATCCCACAGCAAGGGTCAACAATCTTTGGACTAATATACCTTCCAAGGACAATATTGACTATGGCACGGGATACTTTTGTGGGTAATGAATTGCTGTATTGACAGGGACGGTTATTATTATGCTTCCAAATTGCATTATTTTTAAGATACTCACCAAATATCCACTTACCCTCAATGTAGGTTATCCCTATCATTACCTCAGGTTCATGAATTTTTGCATAGCCTTTAATTACATAGCCAACTACCCCTTCTATTCGGTGCTTTTCATTAAACTCCATATTACTTTCTGTATCTATGTATTTAACTTTAAAATCATCATAGGAAATCTCTTGAAATTTTATTTTATCAATCATTTCTTCTAGTGTATCTGTAGTAAATTTAATATCAATACAAGTTTTTACAAATGGACTTCTGTTAACATCTATATAAAATTGACTAATAAAATACTTTTTATTTGGATTTATGTTGAATAGAT
>JBEQBT010000087.1:0-11818 GCA_041639705.1 Clostridiaceae bacterium
ATGCAGACCAATAAGACTCTTAACCAGGCCGTTGAAGACCTGAAAAAAAGTTTGACAGAACACAAATTTGGTGTTTTATGGGAATTAAACTTAAAGGATAAGCTTAATGAAAAGGGATTGGATTTTAATAAAAACTTTAAAGTACTAGAAGTGTGTAACCCTGTGCAGGCAAAAAAGGTACTGGAAACTCAAATAGAGGTTGGATACTTCTTACCCTGCAAAATGGTAGTATATGAAGATTTGGATTCTGTATTTATTGGTATGTTAAAGCCTACAGGGTTAATTGAACTATTAAAAAATGATAAGCTCACAAACATCGCATTGGAAGTTGAAAATGATATGAAATCTGCAATAAACAAAGCTGTATAAATAAAACTTAATAATAATAATTTCATGATTAAATATCAGTCATTCATTCCACATATAGTGAGGAGCAAAAAATTTCCCTAAAACAATTGTTTTAGGGAAATTTTTTGCTATCTCTAGTTTTACTGGACGATGAGTTTTCCTTTGAACATTATCTCCTGTCAACATAATAACCTCAATACCCATTGCCTTGAGGCTCTGAATAGCTATATAAGAATCCTCTTTTACTGTATCTGCCACAGCAACAATTCCTGCTGCTACATTGTCAATTGCAATGTACATCGGGGTCTTTCCCTTATCAGCGAGCTTTGCAACATCTCCCTCAAGTAAGGCTATATCTATGCCTATTGCATCCATCATCTTCTTATTTCCTAAAAAGACTCTTTTATCCTCTACAGTAGATACAACTCCTTGTCCCTGAATTGCCTCAAACTCCTTGGGGTCATCAAGCTTCAGTCCTGTTTCTTTAGCTCCAAGGACAATTGCTTCTCCAAGAGGATGTTCTGAAGCCTTTTTGCAACCTTATTAGTAATGTATGAATTTTATTAGTAAATTTACTTTAATTGTTTACAATTCTGACAATAACCATATATTTCAAACTTATGTTCAGTCACATCAAAGTCAATTTTTTTCTTTAACAGTTTCTCAAATTCCCCAAAGGGACATTCTTCAATAGTAATCGTTTTATGACAGCCTATACAAATAACGTAATGTTTATGATGAACATGCTTTAATTCATATCTTGCTTTACCATCATCAAATATATTTGATTTTATAATTATTCCTTTTAACATTAGCATTTCAAAGGTTCTATACACAGTTGACAGGCAGGTCAAAACATTTTTTTGCTTTAACATCAAAAATATTTCTTCAGCTGTTAATGGAATTTCTGAATTTTGCAGAATCTCAAGTACTGCATTCCTGCTCCTGGTATTTTTTATACCTTTACTTGTAAGAACTTCTTTATATTTATTTACCTTCAATAAAATCATCCCTTTATAATGTTTGATGTCATTTAACAATTTCCTTAAACATCTATTTTATCTTTTAATTGCAGTTTAACAATTTGACTTTGCTGCATCTCTTCTTAAAAAGATTTTACTTAATAAATTTTTATAAATTAAAACACAAACAAGTGTAATAACTCCAACGATTACGATTGTACCACCAGGTTTAAAATCAGCATAATAGGAGATATACAATCCTGAAATAGCGAACATTAAAGCGAAAATAACAGAAAAAATTACTGTCTGCTTGTAGCTTTTAGCAATCTGCATAGCAGCTGCAACAGGCAAAACCATCAGGGAAGATATTACCAGAGTTCCTACAGTCCTAGCCGATATGGAAATGGTAATAGCGGTGAGTAGGGTAAATATAAAATTTATGGTCTTTATAGGTATTCCAGCAAGTCTTGCTGACTCCTCGTCAAAGGTGATGTAAAATAGTTCTTTGTATAATAAAATAACTGATAAAATAACAATGACACTTAATCCAATTACCATATAGAGTTCAAAATCAGTTATTGCTACAATACTACCAAATAAAAAGCTGTTAAAGCTTGCACTATTCTTAACAAACCCAGATAGAATACCCGCAAGCCCAATTCCTGTAGACATGATTACTGCTATTGCAATTTCAGAATATTTAGGAAAGGATTTTCTTATCTTTTCTATACCAAAAGCAGCCCCGATTGTAAAAACCACAGAACCAAGAATAGGATTAATTCCAAAAGCCAATCCTGCAGCAACTCCAGCCAGTGAGTTGTGTGAAAGAGAGTCTCCAATCATTGAAAGTCTCTTAAGAACGACGATAACACCTATGCTCGGTGTAATGATTGCTATTAACAAGCCTACAATAAAAGCTCTCTGCATAAAATCATATTGAAAGATACTCAACATTAGGTTACCTCTTTTCTACAACAATCTGTACTGTCGTGTATATGCAAATTCACACTATACCGTAAATTTCCGTGACAAACTCCTTTGTCATACCGTCCTTTGGATTATGCTCGAACAAACCATTTTCTCCCAAACAAATTAATCTATTAGCATGAACAGTTATTGCTCCTATGTCATGAGTAACCATTACAACAGTTAATCCAAGCTCCTTATTAAGACGTGCAAGTAAACAATATACTGCATCCTCCGACTTTGCATCAATTCCAACTGTCGGCTCGTCTAAAAATAAGATCACTGGTTCACTTACTAGGACTCTGGCGATAAATACCCTTTGCTGCTGCCCACCTGACAAATCACCTATTAATCTTTTGCCATAGTCTTGCATACCCACTTTTTCTAAAGCATTGTATACTTTTTCTTTATGCTGTTTTTTCGGCAACTTAAAAAGACCAATATTAGAAAAGAGGTTAGCCTGAACAACTTCTTCAACAGTAGCCGGGAAGCTGCCATTAAAAGAATTTGCCTTTTGAGAAACATAACCAATCTTATTCCAATTTTTAAAACTGTTGATGTTTTCGTCTAATAAGAAAATATCACCGTTTAAAGGTGTAAGTATTTTAAGCATTAACTTAATCAGAGTACTTTTACCCGAACCATTTGTTCCAATTATGCCTAAAAAATCACCTTTATTTACTGAAAAGCTGATATTTTTTAATACAAGCTTTTCATTGTATCCGAAATTCAAGTTTTTAACTTCGATTAATTTATCCATTATAATTTATCACCTATTATTGTAATGCTTTTTTCAAAGCCTCAAGATTTTCCCTCATTACTGAGAAGTAGTCCTTCCCTGCCTGAATATCCTCTTCTTTAAGCCCTTCCAGCGGATTTAACATCGCTGTTTTAGCACCTACTCCTTTTGCAATTGTTTCAGCAACCTTGGGACTTATTAATTCTTCAAAAAAGATGTATTTCACATTGTTTGCCTTTGCAAATTCAGTAATTTCAGCCATTTTAGCAGGTGTAGGCTCTGAGTCGGCGTTTAAGCCTTCAATTGCTATCTGATTTAGCCCATAGGTGTCAGTTATATACCCAAAAGCCTTGTGAGCTACTATAATATCTTTTTTTGTAAATTTTGCTATAGACTCTTTATATTCTTTATCCAAATCATCTAATTTTTTTACATTATCGGTATAGTTTTTCTCGTAATAATTTTTATTTGCTGGGTCAGCAGTTACAAGAGCATTTTTAATTGCTTCCATCTGACTTTTCGCTAGAATTGGGTTAAGCCATACATGTGGATCATATTTTAAATCCCCAACTTGGTCATCATTTTCTAAAAGTTTTAAATTCTTTGCGGTCTCAACTGCTATTAATTTCTTATTATCAAGTGTCTTTAATACTTTTTCTGTCCATATTTCCATTCCTGCCCCATTATATATAAGCAGATTTGCTTTTTCAAGATTTGCTATGTCTCTTGGCGTCAGCTCCCATTCATGGGGTTCTATTCCAGCGGGAGTAAGATTAGTCAAATTAATTTTATCTCCACCGATTTTTTTAGTAAAGTCGTACATTGTATAAAAACTTGTATAAACAGAAATTTTATTACTGTCCACAGAGTTTTTGTTTTCCTTTGTTTTTGCAGAACACCCTGAAAACACAGCAATAATTAACATAATAATTAGGAACTGAAGTATCATAACTTTTTTCTTCATAAACATAAATCCTTTTTATTCTATTTGCAAATCATTCGCATTACAATATTATAATTTACTTATTTAAAAAAAGCAAGGCTCTTCTAATATCTCTTCTAATATATCTTTTTTATTTTAGTTTTGATATAAATGAGATAGCTATAATAATAACAGCGAGAATAACAGTAGCCACTCTTACCTTTTTTATATCTAAAAAAAATAGTTTTTCAAATATTCCAGCATCATTATATAAGTGATTTTTCTTAATAATACTAAGCATTGTTTGTATTCCTATTAGACTTGAAAAAACTCCAACTAGAATAAAAGAAGTTTGATATTTAACTAAAAATACTGCTGCAGCAGATAAGCCTATAATAGGCAAAATATCAACTAGGTGATGAGCACAGCAGGCTATCATAGAGAGTGTTGAAATTCCACCTGATGCAGCCATTTCTGTCGCAGCACCGGTTATTTTTTTGTCTTGGTTATGTTTAATATAGTGATAGAGTCCAACTTGTATCCCAAACCCTACAGTTAAGAGCATAATCCAATACCAAATTTGATAAAACTGGTCTATTGCATGATCTAGGGAATTAGCAAGTGTAAGAATAACAAAATAAATCAAAAGTAAAGAAACACTACCAATTATACCAAAAATTATCGAAGGATATTTTCTCATGATTTTTCCACCTTTCAATTATATATAAATATACCTCCAAATATAATCCAGCTCTTAATCATATTTTCCTCAAATGCTGAGTTTAGTAGTAATAAAGTCACACCTGCCGTGAGATTACATTTAGCATCTATAGCATTATTTTTTTTATTTTTTACAAGTGGGAATTTACAAAATAAATATTACCATACAATTATGACTACTAGAGCAATTGGAGTATATTGGTTGCCGACACCTCAATTGTCTTATTTGACACATCATCTTGCTTTATTTCATACTTATCTTCATTTAAACCTTGCTTTTTATTGTTTTTTACCTCCTTTTGCATGATTTGTATTTCTACAAGCATTCCTATTGCTATCTTTGAGCAATAGATGTAACAACTAAGTTGCCTATCATAAAAGTTCTATCATATGTCTATTTCTCCTTTATACCCTATTTTATAGCAAATTCTATGCCAATAATGTTTTTTGTTTATGTTCTAATTAGTGCAGCAACATAATTTCATTTTTTCGTTTTGATGTATCATTTTTTTATACAGCATTGACACTATAAAAATAGTATATTATTTATATTTAATCCCTTTTATTAAACCTCCTTTATTATGGCAGAAAAAAATTAACTTTTGTAGGTGTATGAACTTTAAGGCTTAAATTTAAAATTTAAATAGCCTGTACCAGTATTGACAAAATATAGAATATGTTATAAAATCTAATTGAATATAATTATCATAATCAATTGGAGCAATTATATTTAGTATTTTTATTGCTTTCATATTTCAAATGTTTATCAAGGGCTCTAATCCAGATAGAACAGCTAAATGAAATGGTTATGAATAATTCTACAATTTAACTTACATATTAACTTACATAAAATAAGAGGTGATAATTATGAGCATATATGATTTAAGACCAGGTAGAAGTGCCATTATAGACACAATTACTGGAGATACAAAACTTGCTAAAAGGCTGTTTGCTCTTGGATGTATTGAAGGAACAAAGGTAACTGTTAAAAACCCTGCTCCATTAGGTGATCCTATAATAATAAGCTTAAGAGGCTTTGACATTGCTATACGAAGGAATGATGCAAAAAATATCAGAATAAAGGAGGTGTAAAATGATTACAGCAGCGCTTATTGGTAATCCTAATGTTGGAAAAACCACTCTATTTAATTTACTTACAGGCTCAAACCAATATGTTGGTAATTGGGCAGGAGTGACCATAGAAAAAAAAGAGGGATTTATTGATAAAAATATTAAAATAGTGGATTTACCTGGAATATATGCAATGGATGCATTTTCAAATGAAGAAAAAATATCAAAGAGATTTTTAATTGAGGAAAATGTGGATGTAATAATAAACATTGTTGATGCTTCAAACTTAAACAGAAATTTATACCTTACAACACAGCTTTGGCAATTTAATAAACCAATAATACTTGTATTAAATATGATTGACGTTGCTAAAAATAAGGGAATAGAGATAAATTATAAAATGCTCTCTAATAAATTTGGTGCTACTGTTATCCCAATTGCAGCATCAAAGGGAATAGGTATAGATGAAGTAGAAAAACTGCTTATTAGCGGTGATTTTTTTAAGGATAATATTGATAATGATTATCAATATCTTAACGAAATGGATGAAAAACAAGCCTATGCTTTTATAGAAGAAATTTTAAAAAACTGTATAAAGCTTCCTAAAGAAAAGATGGTCACTAAAACAGAATATATAGATAAAATAATATTAAATAAATTTTTTGCTTATCCCATATTTTTACTTATATTTTATTTTATTTTTAAATTTACCTTCAGCTGGGTTGGACAGCCTTTATCTGATGGGTTTAATACTATTCTTCAGGAAAATTTTATTCCCTTGCTTGAAAAACTTCTTTCAAATAGCAGCCCATGGTTTAAGTCACTAATAATAGATGGAATTGTTGCAGGAGTTGGAGCAGTTTTTGTCTTTCTTCCTATAATACTTTCACTATTTTTAGGCATATCCTTTTTAGAGGATAGTGGATATATGGCAAGAGCAGCTGTTATAATGGATAAGCTAATGAGAAAAATGGGACTTTCAGGAAAGGCATTTATACCCCTTATAATTGGTTTTGGGTGCTCAGTCCCTGGAATTATGTCTGCAAGAACATTAGAAAGTGAAAAGGACAGGAAGCTTACAGCCCTTCTTGTCCCCCTTATGTCCTGCAATGCAAAGCTTCCAGTTTATGCACTTTTCGCTTCTGCTTTTTTCCCTGGAAAACAAACAAGGGTTGTTTATACATTATATATTCTGGGAATAATAATGGCATTTGTAATTGGGTTATTATTTAAAAATACTTTGTTTAAAAAAGATGAAGAGCCTTTTATGATTGAGCTTCCAGAATATAAAATGCCTGGATTTAAAAATATAATGCTCCATACCTGGGGAAAAGGAAAAAGCTTTCTGCAGAAAATGAGTACCATTATTTTTTCAGCTTCAGTTGTTGTATGGTTTTTATCGAGCTTTAACTTTTCTGGATTGACAGATATAAACTCAAGTTTTCTGTCATATATAGGTAAGGCTTTAAATCCAATATTTATACCCTTAGGTTTTGGTACATGGCAAAATTCCGTATCCCTGCTTACAGGACTTATCGCAAAGGAAGTTGTAGTAGGCACAATGGGAGTTATATATGGCGGAGATTTAAAAAGTATACTACCTGGTTATTTTACACAGCTTTCCGCTTACAGCTTTTTAGTTTTTGTTCTTCTTTATACTCCTTGTATTTCAGTTATTGCTACAATGAGGAAGGAATACGGTAAAAAAATGATGAAGCTTTCCATACTTTATCAATTATCACTTGCATGGATTGCTTCATTCATTGTATATAATCTTGGAAGATTAATTATTAGTTTCCTTTAATCTTAAAAAATATTTTGTGAGGTGATTTTATGTATATTGAAATTTTGATAACGGCAGGAATTGCTTTTGCAGCTGTATACCTGCTTTATAAGAGCATTAGTAAAAAAGCTGTTGGAAACTGCGACAGCTGTTCTGGAGGCAATGGCAACAGCACATCGCACTGCTCTAGCTGTCCGGTTGAAAAAACTGAAAAGAAATGAACTCCTTCAGCTAAAGCTGAACATCGAAACTTCAGGTGGAAACTCTATCCCACCTGAAGCAAAAAAGTGGACCTAAAATCGTGGCAGATCATGGGTGCTCCACAAAACCGATACCTATTGCCCCAGGACCCGAATGTGCTCCTACAGTAATCCCAAGATTGCTATTAAATATTTTACAAGTACTTTTTATTTTTTCCCGCAGATAATTGCACATATAGTCTGCATCTTCCTGGCATTCTGCGTTTTGGATAATGAATATCATTTTATTAATATCAATTACCCTTGAAACCGCCACATCTATCATGGCTTTAAGGGATTTTTTTCTTCCTATAATCCCTTTGATGGTATGTACTTCGCCATCTATAAACTCACATACTGGCTTAATGTTGATTAGTTTCCCCAGAAAAGCAGTTGCTCCTCCGATTCTACCTCCAGCCTTCATATATTTCAAGCTGTTAACCACAAAAATCGAGCTTATATTCGTAACCATCTTATGTATCCAATCAATTATATCCCCAAAGTCTCTATCACTATCAATCATTTTAGCAATCCCAATTTCCAATGAAGCCTGGCCACAAGCACAGGTATTTGAACTAATCACTTCAATCTGAACATCATTTTTTTCCTCTTCAAAAATTTCCTTTGCAGAAATAGCCGTTTGAAAGCTGGCCGATAGTTTAGAAGAAATAGTAGTCACAATATACTTTTTAACACCCTTTGCATACTGCTCCTGAAACACAGTTAACCAATCATAAATATTGGGAGCAGATGTTTTTGGAACATCCTCAGGATGTTGTTCCATATGCTTATAAAACTCAGCTATTCCATAATCAGCATTCTCTCGGTAGAAATCTGTGTTTTCAAATTTGAAGTAGAATGGAACCTCACTTATGTTATACTGTTTGATGAATTCTCGGGGTAAGCTCCCTGAAGAGTCAACTATTTGACATATCATTTTATTCATTTACTCGCCTCCATATAAAAATATCCTATTTGAAACTCTTTACAGCATTGGTATTCTTACTTCGTCAGCCAATACTTTCAACCATTCCTTAATCTATATTTATGAAGAGCTTTAGTTAAGGCTTGCTGATGGTTCCTCATCTCTTCAAAACAGACCTGGTCGGATCTATTTTTAAATTACAACCCTTTTTCTGATATAATTGTAATTCCAAACAACAACATAAACAGGAAAGTATGACTATTGTTGGCTTTAATTATAACCCATTTAGTTCTATATAATCAATACTTACCTTCTATATCAATAAAAAACCCCGAGCTGCTACACTCGGAGTCTAATTACAATCATTAACACATTAGGCTTAGATATTTACTTTTTCTATATAGTGACAATTAACATTGATATGGTTTAAAAATATAAATAATCTTTCATAAAGTGGGTAAACTTCACCACCACGCTTTGCTTCCAGATTCTCTCCAATATCCTTTACTGTTTTCTTGCCATCTATTTGTAAAAATACAAAACTTCCATATGCATCCAGAGAGATTTTTTTATATTCTGGAATTCTAAACTTAAGCTTCCTAAAGAACTTTTGAATCTTATGATCTTGTTTTTCAAGTATAGTCACAATATTGTCCCTATCTATTTCATATTCCAAATTGTCAGAGATTTTAAATATTATGTTTAGAATCTCTTTACTGTTATCTGGCATTTTTTGCTTTACTGTTCACTAGAGGTATTATAGTTGCTATTACTAAAACTATTAACAATACATATGCCATTCCATTTGAAGCAGCAAATCCACTTGGGCCACTTGCTTTTATAACACCTGCTACTTGAAGTATTATACCAACAAGCCCTATTATGGAGCCACCAGCAACAAGTCCAGAAGATAAACTTATACCATTATCAACTTTTACTTCTTTTTCTTGTTCAGATTTGGAAATCTTTTCTACAAATACACGAATCAATGCACCTATTAATATAATGGAAGTTGTAGATATAGGTAAATAGAATCCTATTGCAACTGTCATTATAGGAAGTTTTAAGAAGTATAACACAACTCCCATAACAACACCAACAATTATCATAGACCAAGGTAATTGACCTGACATTATACCAGCAGTTAATGTAGACATTAAGTTAGCTTGAGGTAATGCAAATGGCACATTGTCACCAGTCAATGCAAGTTGGTTAGAAAGTAATAATATAACTCCAACAACTACTGCAACACCAACTATACTAGCTATAGCGAAGTATTTATCCATTTCGTTTTTGTCCCCGCCTATGATGAAACCTACTTTTTGTGACTGACTGTAGCCACCAGCTACAGATATGGCAATAACTATAAATGTACCAAATAAAAGCAGTGATTTGTTGCTTTGAGGGTTATTCCATCCCATTACAACGAATAATAATGTTACAATAACTAAAGAAGCTATAGTCATACCAGATACAGGAAGGTTTGAAGTTCCTATAGTACCAGTTAAACGGCCTGAAACTATAACAAATAGTAATGATAAGAATAATGATAATATAGAAGCAGTTATTGCCATTAATATATTACCACCGGATATCATGAAGCCTGCAATAAAGCCCGCTATTACACCACCAATTAATATTAAGTTGGCAGATGATTTACTAGCACTATTTGAAGACTTAGCATTAAGAGTTTGTTTTATAGAAGATACTATTGTAGGTATAAGCTTTATGGCTCCTATTAAACCACCAGATAGCATCATTCCAGCGCCTATATATTTTACATAACTACCAGCTATATTTTTAACTAGCATAGCGTTTATAGCAACATTAGGATTATTCCATACAGTTAAACCGTCTTTTGCAAAAGAAGAGAAATAACCTATTAATGGCATAACACCAAAATTAGCTAATAGGGAACCGGCAAACATAGTTAAAGAAACTTCTATGCCAACTATGAATCCTATACCTATTAATAGAGGGTTAACTTCAATTTCAAATTTCCACTTATAGAAGGTCTCGTTTACATAACTTACAACATTATTAGCCACATTTAAAAATGAACCTGTTAAAACAGTTATAACACCGCCTATTCCAAATCCAATTCCCATGTACTTCATTGATTCCCCAGCACCTTCTGAAGCAACAAGTGTTTCAGATATAGCCATTGATTCAGGGTACATTAACTTACCATGTTCTTCAACTAATAAATATTTGTAAACAAGAGAAGCTATTCCTAATCCGAATAAAACTCCACCTACGCCAACTGCAAAACCTTCTAAAAAGGAAACCTTAGATCCTATTAAAAGAACTGCAGGTAGAACGAATATCATACCACTGGCAACGGACTCTCCTCCACTTGACATACCTTGAAGCAAGTTTTTGCCTAGGATACCTTTTTGTTTAGCAAATGCAGCTATTAATGCCGAGCCTATTATAGAACCAGGTATACCAGCTGCAACTGTAAGCCCTGATTTCATACCTGAATAGGCAGTAGATGCTGCGAATAAAGCAGCCAAAATCACACCAATTATTAATACAGAAGCGTTTCCGCCAGATTTAGAGCCACTGGAAATGTAAGGAATGTAGTCTTTACCTGCTACTCCGCCATATGCATCTTTAGACAATTTTTTATTCATCATACGTTATCTCCTTTTCATATGCTATAATTATTTTTAAAATTATTTTGAAAGCTCATAAATAGCATGTCCGTAAATTTTAGCGTTGAGTATTAAATCATCTATCTCTATATATTCATTTGCTTGATGGTCAAGATCAGGCTTTCCAGGGAATATTGGACCAAAGGCAACTATATTAGGCATTTCCTTGGCATAGGTTCCACCGCCTATTGCCTTAAGCTTTGCTTCCAGGCCTGTTTGCTCTGTATAAACTTTTTGTAATGATTTTATAAGTGAATGATTCTCCGGAAAGAATAAAGGCTTTTGGTGCATCATGTTTTCAACTTTTATCCCAACAGCCTGGATTTTATCATTGAAGGGATTCATCATATCCTCATATTTAAAGGTTACTGGGTATCTTAAATTAAGTGCCATGACAACTTTTTCTTCATCCATAGATATTTTTCCAACATTGAAGGAAAGCTTTCCTGACTCTTTATCTTCAAGGCCTACTCCAATGGATTTCCC
>JBEQBT010000088.1:0-11792 GCA_041639705.1 Clostridiaceae bacterium
ACAAAGCCCAATATGAACTGGTTAATATGCTGGCAAAAGCCCACGGGAATCTTTGTGTTGTGGGAGATGATGATCAATGTATTGCATCAGGTACGAATGTCCTAACCCAGGAAGGCAATATTTGTATAGAAAATATTGCAAATAACCAAAGATTAGTATGTGCTGCTGGTCAGGGAGAAACGACTTTAGGTACAGTAGACAAAATAAGAAAAAACAAATATAAAGGAATTATTTTAAAGGTTAGTACTAGTACAGGTAAGGTGATTAAAGCAACTCCGAATCATATAGGGTTTGCAAAAATAAATACATCTCCAGGAATATACTATGTTTATCTTATGTATAAAAAAGGTATGGGGTATAGAATCGGTCAAACTCAGGGGGTTAGAAGCAGAAAAGGAGAAATTACAAATGGTTTATTTGTAAGATTAAATCAAGAACATGCAGATAAAATGTGGATATTAAGAATATGTAAAGATAAATCTGAGGCATCATTTTATGAGCAATTTTTTTCGGTTAATTACGGAGTACCAACAATATTATTCGAAACATCAAATCGTAAAATGTCAATGACTCAGGAATATGTTGATAAGATGTTTAATAATATAAATACCTATGAAGCTGCTTCAAAATTGATGGAGGATTTAATGATTTATGAAGAATATCCTCATCATATTAGTAATGCAGTTATTAGAGGGCAATCTGTAAGAAGAATTATTAACCTTACTTCTTTTGGAGGCACAAAGTCAAAAAATGGTAGTTGGTGTGGTCATAGAATTGCATTAATAACTTCAGGGGAGGAGCTAAAAAATAAAGCTTCTGAACATGATTTTCCAACTAGAAAAGGAAAGAGAACTACTTGGAGAATAGAAACTGAAAGAAAAGAGTATGATGATGCTTTGCTTTATGCAAAAAAGATGACACAGATGGATGGAAGTTTGGAAATTGCAAAGAAAGCGAAGCTTTCAGAAGATAAAAGCTTTAGCTATATGCCCTTTGCACATATCAGACCTACAATGAGTATTGCCATACATGAAAGTGGTAAAATTATTGAAGATATTGTTGAATCAGTTGAAATAGAGGAATACGATGGATATGTGTATGACATATCTGTTCCACACTTAAGACAGTTCATTTGCGGTGGGGTTGTTGTTCACAATTCAATTTATGGGTGGCGAGGTGCGGATATCAGCAATATCCTCGACTTTGAGGATGACTATCCTAATGTTAAAACCATAAAACTTGAACAGAATTACAGGTCCACAAAAAAAATACTTGAAGCTGCAAATTATGTAATTACCAACAATGAGAAGAGGAAGGAAAAGAAGCTCTGGACTGAAAATAAAGCCGGAGATGATATTAAGCTCTTTAGGGCAGATACAGACAGGGATGAATCTTCATTTATAATACATGAAATAGAAAGATTAGTTAGTGAGGGATACTCATACAGGGACTTTGCCATTTTATACAGAACAAACGCCATGTCCCGTATAATTGAAGAAGGCTTTGTAAGATCAAGGGTGCCCTACAAGGTAGTTGGAGGACTTAAGTTCTATGATAGAAGGGAAGTTAAGGACGTTCTTGCATATCTTAAGGTTATAAACAATCCTGTTGACAGCGTTAGCCTAGAGAGAATAATTAATGTTCCTAAAAGAGGTATAGGAGATGCAACAACAGATAAGGTAAAGCTATTTGGACGGGATAGAGATATGGGACTATATAGCAGTATGCTTGAAATTGACAATGTTGAGGGCTTAACTAAGAGAGCGGTTAACTCAATTGATAAATTTATAAGCCTTATGAATCACTTTATTTCTATTAAGGACGGGTTGAAGGTTTCTGACATGATTAATGAGATACTTGAAAAAACTGAATATACAAAGGAACTAAAGGAAGAAGACACTCCTGAAAATCAATCAAGAATAGAAAACCTTAACGAATTGTATTCTGCAGCAGTTGAGTTTGAGGAAAATGCAGAGGATAAAAGTCTTTCTGCTTTTCTGGAGAGAGTAGCATTAGTATCGGATCAGGACAGTATAAGTGAAACTGGTGGTATTGTACTAATGACTCTTCACACAGCAAAGGGACTAGAGTTTCCTGTTGTGTTCATTGCAGGTATGGAGGAGGGAATATTTCCACATTCCTCATCCCAGGAGGATGATGAGGAGCTTGAGGAGGAGAGAAGACTTTGCTATGTTGGCATAACAAGGGCAAAGCAGCAGCTATATATTACCTGTGCAAGACAGAGACTAATGTTCGGAAAAACCATGTTTAATGCAGTGTCCTCTTTTGTAGAAGAGATTCCAGAGGATTTAATAGAGGACTTATCCGTAAAACAAGAAAATAGTTTTGGAAGGGTATACGGATATGATGGCTATTCAAATTTTGGACAGCAAAGGAGACCAGCACATATACCTGCTCCTCCCACAACAGCAAAACCTGTAAATAGTGTTTCCTCAGGGGAAATAAAGGCAGGAGTAAAGATAAAGCACAAGGTATTTGGAAAGGGAATTGTAATAGCGGTTAAAAATTCCGGGGATGACAAGCAGATAACAGTACATTTTGATTCAGCTGGACTGAAAAACCTGCTTTTAAGTGCTTCTCCAATTGAAATATTATGATTGAGGTGAATGATATGGATAAACTTCAATTAATGAAGGATAAAATTAAAATATTAAAGGTTGCATCTAAAGCTTATTATCAGGAAAATAGGGAGATTATGCCTAATATAGAATACGATAAGCTTTATGATGAATTGCTGGAGCTGGAGAGGGAAACTGGTATAGTGCTATCTAACAGCCCATCGATTAGCGTTGGATACGAACTTCTAAGCAGTCTACCCAAGGAACAACATGAAAAGCCTATGCTGTCTCTGGATAAAACAAAGGAAGTAGGAACTTTGAAGGAATGGCTTGGGAACCAGGAAGGTGTTATATCATGGAAACTTGATGGACTTACAATTGTACTGACATATGATGGGGGTAAGCTTGTTAAGGCAGTAACCCGTGGGAATGGTGAAGTTGGCGAAGTTATTACAAACAATGTTAAGGTGTTTAAGAATATTCCACTTAATATTTCATATAAGGGAAATTTGATTTTAAGAGGAGAAGCTATTATCCGTTATTCGGATTTTGAGAGAATAAACAATGAAATTGGGGATGTAAACGCAAAATATAAGAATCCAAGAAATCTTTGCAGTGGATCTGTCAGACAGCTTAATAATAAGGTTACAGCTGAAAGAAATGTATACTTTATTGGATTTTCATTAGTAAAGGTAGAGGATATTGATTTTAATAACTCAAGAATAGCTCAACTTAACTGGCTAAAGGGCCAGGGCTTTGATGTTGTTGAATTTAAAGAAGTAAATTCTTCAAATATAGATGAAACTGTTTCATGGTTTGCAGGGCAAATTACTGAAAATGATTTTCCTTCTGACGGATTGGTTTTATCCTATGACGATATTGCATACGGCGAGTCACTGGGCACAACAGCAAAGTTTCCGAGGGATTCAATTGCCTTTAAGTGGCATGATGAAGTAAAGGAGACAAAGCTTCTGGAGATAGAGTGGAGTGCATCCAGAACAGGACTAATAAATCCTGTGGCAATATTTGAACCTGTAGAATTGGAGGGAACAACCGTAAGCCGTGCAAGTCTTCACAATATAAGCATTATGGAAGGCTTAGAGCTTGGAGTGGGAGATAGGATTGGAGTCTACAAAGCAAACATGATTATACCCCAAGTATCTGAGAATATGACAAGAAGTGGTGTGAAGGATATACCTGAGGCTTGCCCAGTATGTGGCAGCAAAGCAGAGTTAAAACAGGATAATGGCATAAAATATTTATATTGTCCAAATGATGAATGTCTGGCAAAGCAGATTAAGGCTTTCACCTTGTTTGTCAGTAGGGATGCAATGAATATAGAAGGATTGTCTGAGGCAACAATTGAAAAACTCATTGCAAAGGGGTTAATTAAGGAACTTGCAGATATATTCCATGTAGAAAAATATAAGGATGAAATAATTGAAATGGAAGGCTTCGGAGAAAAATCCTATAACAATTTGATTGCTTCTATAAATAAAGCCAGAAAGTCAAACGTCGTAAGGCTTCTTTACAGTATGGGCATACCAAATGTAGGATACTCAACTTCAAAGTTAATTTGCAAGTATTTTAGGTATAATTGGAATGATATTGAGAATGCAACCTTCGATCAATTGATTGAAATAGGAGGCATTGGGGATATTATGGCAGAGGGCTATGTAAAATTTTTCATCGACGAAAAAAATAAGATAATTATATATGACATACTGAAGGAAATAGGGCTTGAACAAATTCAAGTATCCACCACTGAGCAGATATTCGAGGATATTAATTTTGTTATAACAGGTTCAATTGAACAATTTAAAAACAGAGATGAACTAAAGGAAGTTATTGAGTCAAAAGGCGGTAGAGTAACTGGTTCTGTAACTTCAAAGACAAACTACCTAATAAACAATGACAACCTTTCTGGTTCATCTAAGAACAAGAAAGCAAAAGAACTGGGAATAAGTATTATAACTGAAAATCAATTTGTTGATTGGTTAAATAATGGTGTAAGACCCTAATAGGCAAAAGAATTTGAATTTCAGAGGAGGATTTCAAGTAATGATTTTGGAGGTGAAATAAAGTGAGAAGGATTATTGATTGGGCAATGTGGTTTATGTTCCTGATATCATTTATCTTTACTATTATTACAATGCTTGTTCTATTTGGGAAATTCTATATAAGCCAGTTTACTACGTTTTTACCTCTTGAAATAAGTCTTTCCATAACATTTGTACTTTGGGGTATTAACAGTTATTTTAATCCATATACAAAAAATAGTAAAAATTCTGTTTACTATTCTCTAATATTAGGCAGCATACTTATTGGGTTTGCTGCAATGGGAATATATTAGCAAATTCATTATATAAGCTTTTTAATCAATTTATAAGACTCCACCTTCTATAAGGTGGAGTTTTCACTTTTTGCTTCAGGTGGGGTAGAGTCCCCACCTGAAGTCTTGATGTTCAGCTTTAGCTGAACGAGTTCACTGTGGAAGAATAATTAAGCAAATAATTTTGTAAATATTATAAAAATACAAAAAAATAATTGAAGTATTTGGAAAAAAATGGTAATATATTAATCAACAGTAAAGTTTTAACGGTTCTAAACTAAGGGGGGGATAAGCTTATGGTAAGATACATTTTTAAGAGGATTGTGGCATGCTTCATTACACTTTGGGTAGTAATTACTATTACTTTTTTATTATTACATACTATTCCAGGTGGGTCCTTTGCTTACGAAAGAAATTTACCTGACTTAATCAAAAAATCCATTGAATCAAGGTACAATTTGGACAAACCACTCT
This sequence comes from Clostridiaceae bacterium, assembly GCA_041639705.1. Classification (GTDB taxonomy): domain Bacteria; phylum Bacillota; class Clostridia; order Clostridiales; family Caloramatoraceae; genus JARDZI01. Next base: position 5,386 of record JBEQBT010000088.1, read on the forward strand.
GGTGGCAGTACAAAGATTATGTTGGAAATGTAATTAAGTTGGATTTTGGACCTTCATTTGCATATGAAGGTATGACTGTTAATCAACTGATTGAAAATGGTTTTCCGATTTCTGCTCAATTGGGTGCTTCAGTAGTTATCTTTGCATTAAGTCTTGGAATTCCATTTGGAATAATATCTGCATTAAAACAGGGCAAATGGCAGGACAACCTTTTTATGTTTATTGCAACCCTTGGTATTACTATTCCAGGATTTGTTTTAGCGACTCTACTATTATTCTTCTTTACATTCAAATTAAAGTTATTTCCTCCTTTCAGCTGGGGAACGGCTGCTCATTTTGTGCTTCCAACAATTGCCCTTGCAGGAGGACCCACTGCAATGATATCAAGATTAACGAGATCGAGCCTTCTGGATGTCATTAGACAGGATTATATTAGAACAGCCAGGGCAAAAGGACTTAATGAAAAAGTAGTTATCTGTAAACATGCACTTAAAAATGCAATTATCCAGTTTTAACTTATTTGGACCTCTTATAGCAGGCATAATGACAGGAAGCTTTGTTATTGAAAGAATATTTACAATACCTGGTCTTGGCAGACAATTTGTTGAAAGTATAAATAATAGAGATTATACAACAATTTTAGGTGTAACTATTTTCTATGGAGCCTTCCTTGTTATATGTAATTTGGTTATTGATATTCTATATGGAATTGTTGATTCAAGAATAAGATATGAGGACTAGGGGGTGTATATATGGATATAAATATGTATATAAATATTGATAAACAACTTTTTGAACCTTTAGTTATTGATAGTAATAAAGGTCTGGATAATATAAGACCAAGTGAAACATACTGGCAGGACGCCTGGAGAAGATTAAAAAGTAATAAAGTAGCGATAGTAGCATTAATAGCATTAACATTATTGATTTTGCTAGCCATTTTCGGCCCGCTTTTATCAAAATTTGACTTTAGAAAAAATGACATGAGTTTACTTGATAAGCCGCCATCATCACTACACTGGTTTGGTACAGATACTCTAGGAAGAGATTTATATGTTAGGGTTTTATTCGGAACTAGGATTTCACTTGCTGTTGGAATTGTTTCTGCTCTTATAAACTTTGTTATAGGAGTTATATATGGTGGCATTTCAGGATATTATGGTGGATACATTGATAATATTATGATGCGTATTGTTGATGTTATATATAGTATTCCAATTATGTTATACGTAATATTGTTAATGGTTGTACTTGGAGGAGGCAGCCTTGCTAATATTTTCATAGCACTTGGAATTTCTTTCTGGGGTGGAATGGCAAGAATGGTGAGAGGACAAGTATTGACTCTAAAACAACAGGAGTTTGTGCTTGCAGCAAAAGCAATTGGAGCAAATACAAATAGGCTACTTTACAGACACCTTATTCCTAACTGTATGGGACCAATTATAGTTACTATGACAATGTCAATCCCAACTGCAATTTTCTCAGAAGCATTTTTAGCTACGTTGGTCTTGGAGTATCTGCTCCAATGGCTTCTTTGGGCGTATTGTGCAGCGATGCTGTTAGAACCTATAGAACATACCCTTTCCAACTCTTCTTCCCTGCAATATTTTTATGTATAACAATGGTTACATTTAATTTGTTTGGTGATGGATTTAGGGATGCACTTGATCCTAAAATGAGAAAGTAGGGGGGATGGAGATGAACAAGCTTTTACAAGTTGAAGAGTTACAAACCTCGTTTTTCACTCATGTTGGAGAGGTTAAAGCTGTTAGAGGAATTAGTTTTGATATTGAAAAGGGAGAGGCTGTAGGACTTGTTGGTGAGTCAGGCTGTGGAAAAAGTGTAACGATGATGTCATTGTTAAGACTTCTTACTGATACAGGTAAAGTAAAAGGTGGCAAGGCAATGTTTGAGGGAAAGGATTTAATAAAGGTTAGTAACAATGAAATGCTGAGGATAAGAGGAAATGAAATAAGTATGATATTTCAAGACCCAATGACTTCTTTAAATCCAGTTTATACAATAGGGAATCAAATAATTGAGCCTATGATCAGGCATCGAAAAATAACAAAATCACAGGCAAAAACTAGAGCTATTGATTTGCTAAAATTAGTTGGTATTCCAGAAGCTGATAAAAGATTGTCCCAATACCCCCATGAGTTTTCTGGAGGAATGAGACAGAGGGTTATGATTGCAATGGCTCTTGCATGTGATCCAAAGCTGCTAATTGCAGATGAACCCACCACTGCCCTTGATGTTACAATTCAGGCGCAGATACTGGATTTGATGAAGGAATTAAGAGATAAAATAAATACTTCAATTATATTGATAACACATGATTTAGGTGTTGTTGCAGACCTTTGCAGAAGAATAAATGTAATGTATGGTGGTCTAATTGTAGAGTCAGGAACACGAAGTGATATCTTTTATAAACCATCCCATCCATATACTTGGGGACTTTTAAAAAGTATTCCCAACCCAAAAAATGAATTTAAGGAAAGATTAAAGCCAATTGATGGTCAGCCACCTGATTTATTTAGTCCTCCAGCAGGTTGCCCATTTACTCCACGCTGCAAATATGCAATGAAGATTTGTGACAAAACCCAGCCTCTATTATTTGAAATTGGCGAAGGACATAAGGCAGCATGTTGGCTGAACCATCCTAATGCCCCCAAGGTTGTCAACTTTACTGAAAGGGGTGGAAAGTAATGGAGTTAAAAAAAGATACTGAATACTTAATCGAAGTAAAGGACTTAAAAAGATACTTTCCTGTAAGACAGAAATTTTTTAAAAGACAAACTAGTTACAATAAAGCTGTTGATAATATTTCATTTGGAATAAGTAGGGGTGAAACCCTTGGTTTGTTGGAGAATCAGGCTGCGGAAAAACAACCTGCGGGAGAACAATACTTAAATTGTATGAACCAACTGGTGGAAAAATAATATATGACGGAATCGATATAACTAACATTCATGACAGCCAAATGCTAAATTACAGGAGAAAAATGCAGGTGATTTTCCAGGATCCATATGCATCTCTTGATCCAAGAATGACTGTCGGAGACATTGTGGGCGAGGCAATTGAAATTCATAAGCTAATGGAAAAGAAAGAAAAAAATGAAAGGATTCAATATCTTCTTAACAAAGTTGGATTAAACAGCGAACATGCAAACAGATATCCACATGAGTTCTCTGGAGGACAAAGACAGAGAATAGGAATAGCCAGGGCTCTTGCAGTACAACCTGAATTTATTGTATGTGATGAACCAATTTCAGCTCTTGATGTTTCAATACAAGCTCAGGTTGTCAACATGTTGGAGGATTTGCAAAATGACCTTGGCTTACCTATCTGTTTATAGCCCACGACTTATCAATGGTTAAGCATATTTCAAACAGAGTGGGAGTTATGTATCTTGGAAAGATGGTAGAACTGACTGAAAGAAATGAATTATATAGACATCCAATGCATCCCTATACCCAGGCACTACTTTCATCAATACCAATTCCAGACCCTGATGAACAAGATTCTAAAAAGAGAATAATTCTACAGGGTGAAATTCCATCACCAATAGATCCTCCTCCTGGCTGTAGATTTAAAAAAAGGTGCAGATATGCAAAACCAATTTGTGGGGAGCAGGAACCTATTTTGAAGGAGATATCACCAAAGCATTTTGCAGCCTGTCATTTCTTTGAATAAGTAGTTACATTTTAGAGGGTGTAAATTTGAATTTTATAATTGATATAATGTGTTAATTATAGAATTCGAATATTTAATACCAATATCTAATAAGATTATACAAGGCTTAAAATTCTAAAATTAAAGGGGGGTTACAATGAAAAACAAAAAGTTTATGAGACTCTTGACTGCATTGTTAAGTCTGACACTCATCCTTACAGTTTTTTCCGGCAGTAAAAAAGAAGAGGAGCAACCGACTACAACTCTGCCAGCAATAGAACAATATTTGGTTTATAACATGGCTTGAGAACCTGACTCGATTGATCCTGCAAAATCAACTTCTGTTACTGCTGGTGAAATCGAGCTTCAGGTGTTTGAAGGCTTGACTAGAATTAAGGATAACAATACACCAGGCCCGGGAGTTGCAGAAAAATGGGATATTTCACCAGATGGTCTTAAGTACACTTTCCATCTTAGAAAAGATGCAAAATGGTAAGATGGACAAATAGTTACAGCAAAGGACTTTGATTATGCCTGGAAAAGAGTTCTTGACCCTGTAATTGCTTCAGAATATGCAAATCAGCTGTTCTATGTAAAAAATGCAAAGGAATATTACGAAGGAAAAGCAAAAATTGAGGATGTTGGTATAAAGGTTATAAATGACAGCACATTGGAAGTAACTCTACAATCACCTATACCATATTTTCTTGAACTGAAAGCATTTCATACATTGAGTCCAGTAAGAAAAGATGTTGTTGATAAAAATCCTGATGCATGGTTCACAGATCCTGCAACATATATAGGGAATGGACCATTTAAGATGGCTAAATGGGTTCACAATGATTCAATGGAATTCGTTAAGAGCGATACCTATTGGAATGCAAAAAGTATTAATCTTACAAAAAATGAAGTGGGTAATGATTAATGATGAGCAGGCATCCCTTGCAGCATGGGAAGGGGGAGCCATAGATGTAGCACAGACATTCCCAGGATCAGAAGCACCAAGACTTATACAGGAAGGAAAGCTTAATTTAACCCCAAGACTTGGAACTTAATATATGAAGTATAATGTTACTAAAAAACCACTTGATGATGTAAGAGTTAGGCAGGCATTAACACTGGCAATAAACAGACAACAGCTTTTGATGCAGCTACAAAGACTGGAGAAAAGCCAGGTCTTGCATTTGTTCCTCCGGGGCTGGCTGATTCTGATACATCAAAGGAATTTAGAACCGTAGGTGGAGATTATATACCTAATCAGGATGTTGAAAAAGCTAAGGCACTTTTAGCAGAAGCAGGGTATCCTGATGGAAAAGGCTTCCCACAGTTAGAATATCTATATAATACTTCTGAAACTCACAGAGTAATTGCAGAAGCTATTCAGGATATGTGGAAACAAAATCTTGGTATAGATATTAAGCTTACAAATCAGGAATTTAAAGTTTATCTAGATTTACAGGATAATCTAAAGTATGATATTTCAAGATCAGGCTGGATTGAAGATTATATGGATCCAATGACATTCATAGATATGTTTGTGACTAATGACGGTAATAATGATACAGGCTGGAGTAATGCCAAGTATGATGAACTTGTAAAAAAGACAAAGTCAGAGGCTGATCAGACAAAGAGAATGCAGTACATGCATGATGCAGAAAAGATTTTGATGGATGAAATGCCAGTTGGACCAATATACTTCTATGTAAACAAGAACCTAATCAAATCCAAGATAACTGGTATTCATGTGTCATTAACAGGTCAATTTAACTTTGACTTTGCAAAAGTAACAGAATAAAAAAGAAGTCAATCAATTAAAAACCAAGAAAACAGGATAGTATTTACACTATCCTGTTTTCTTGGTTTTTAATGGTATAAAATTGCCAATAAAATCATTAATCTATATAATTAACTAATTTAGTAAACATGATATAGAAAGTAATTGAATGTTAGCCAAAAAGGTGATATTATGGTTATTGATAGATACAAATAGTATAATTTACATCATAAATAGGGGGTGCGATGATTGTTTAGGTACATGTTAAAAAGAATATTTGCAGGAATAGTTACTATTTGGGTTGTTATTACTATTACATTTACTCTTATGCATTCCATTCCAGGGGGGCCTTTTGACAAGGAAAAGCAGGTAAATCCAGAGGTTAAGAAGCAAATGGAAGCAAGATACAACCTAGATAAGCCACTTTGGTGGCAGTACGGAGAGTATATGAAAAATCTAGCGAAATTTGACTTTGGACCATCCTTTAAGTATAAGGGTAGGTCGGTAAATGACTTAATTAAAGTTGGATTTCCAATATCTGCTCAGTTAGGACTTACATCAATAGTGCTAGCATTATTACTTGGTATTCCATTTGGCATAATTGCGGCATTAAAACAGGGAAAATGGCAGGATAACCTAATAATGTTTATTGCCACATTAGGAATAACAATACCAATGTTTGTTATTGCAGCCATGTCACTTTACATATTTTCATTAAAGCTTGGACTGTTTCCCACAATGAGTTGGGGAACTCCGGCACATTTTGTTTTACCTTCAATAGCACTTGCAGCAGCTCCAATGGCTACTATATCAAGATTGACCAGATCCAGTCTGCTTGATGTAATTAGACAGGATTATGTGAGAACAGCTAGAGCAAAGGGAGTTCCTGAAAAGATTGTTGTGTACAAGCATGCTTTAAAAAATGCATTAATTCCTGTTGTAACATATCTAGGTCCAC
>JBEQBT010000089.1:0-11791 GCA_041639705.1 Clostridiaceae bacterium
CGATCTGGATCCCTATAGTTATGAGTTAAGGCTTGAAATGGCAAAATTATATGCTAAGGAATGTAAGTATCATGATTCCATGATTGAATATGGCAATGCTCTATTTTGTTGTGATGACAAGTTTATTGCAAAGGAAATTTTAAAGGAAACCCTAGAAACTGCAAAAGAGGGCGGGATTAATTATTTAACTGGAATAATTGAACATGATTTAAGAATTCTAAAATAGGAAAGCATAATTATGTTTTCCTATTTTTTATGAAATATTATAGTTATTATTGCATATACTAAAATACTCTTTGATTTTGTTATCTGTCTGAATTATTATTAATAATAACAGTGAACTCGTTCAGCTAAAGCTGAACATCGAGACTTCAGGTAGGGACTCTACCCCACCTGAAGCAAAAAAGTGGAAACTCCACCTTATAGAAGGTGGAGTCTTAGAAATCGATAAAAGTAAGGAGGGATATTATGGCGGGTAAGATAAGTATTACCTTCCCTGAAGGTAAAGCTGTTGAATGTAATATTGGAAGCACTATACTTGAAATATTAAATACAGGAATGAATCCTGGAGAACCAGTAATTGCAATAGTTGATGGAGAAGTTGAAGAACTTAATAAAAGAATACATTATAATGTTAAGATATCCCCCATTACTGTTAAAAACCCTCTTGGCGTTAGAACCTATATGAGGAGTATTACATTTTTGCTTATTAAGGCTGTTGAGGATATATTTCCGGGAGCTAAAGTTACAATAGAGCATTCCTTAAATAAGGGCTTATATGGAGAAATTCACTATTCTAGAAAAATAAATGGTGAAGATATTAAAACCATCAAAAAAAGGATGGAAAAGCTTGTAAAGGAAGATGAAAAATTTGAAAAGATAAAAGTTAAGAAGGAAGAGGCATTAAGAATATTTAGTGATTATAAGATGGATGATAAATTAAGATTATTGAAATATATTGATTTGCCCTATATTAACCTTTATAAATGTGGATATTTGTATGATTATTTTTATGGATCCATGGTGCCTTCAACTGGATATCTTAAGGTGTTTGATATAACATTTTATGACCCTGGCTTTATACTTAGGTACCCCAATGAAGAAAATCCATTTGAAATTCCTGAGTTTAAGGATATGCCAAAGCTTGCAAAGGTTTTCAAGGAAACTGAGGATTGGTCAAGAATTTTGGATGTGTTAGATGTGGGTGCATTAAATGATAAGGTAAGTACAAGAGAGATTGAGGAAATAGTTTTGATTGCAGAAGGATTACATGAAAAGAAAATTGCAAGCATTGCAGATAAAATATATGAGGACAGGGATAAAATTAAGGTTGTCTTAATTGCAGGTCCTTCTTCCTCTGGTAAAACAACCTTCTCAAAAAGACTCTCTATTCAATTAAGAGTACTTGGACTAAAGCCCTATGCTATATCCTTAGATGATTATTTTGTAGATAAGGTTAATATTCCAAAGGATGAGGATGGAAATCCTGACCTTGAGTCAATAAGGGCCTTGGATGTTGAGTTGTTTAATGAACAACTCTCAGGCCTTATTAATGGAGAAGAGGTTGAAATACCAGTATTCAATTTTATTACAGCATTAAGGGAACCTCATGGTAAAAGATTTAGAATGGACTCTGATACAATACTTGTTATAGAAGGAATACATGGCTTGAATGAATCACTAACCAATTCTATTAACAGAGAAAATAAATATAAAATTTATATAAGTGCATTAACACAGCTTAATATTGATAATCATAATAGGATACCAACAACAGACGTTAGAATACTTAGAAGAATTGTAAGGGATAATATGAGTAGAGGCAGGAGTGCAGAAGTTACAATATTAACATGGCCTTTGGTCAGGGAGGGGGAGGAAGTAAATCTATTTCCTTTCCAGGAAGAAGCGGATACAATGTTTAATTCTACACTTGTTTACGAAATGAGTGTATTGAAAAAATATGCAGAACCTTTGCTGAAAGAAATAGGGATAGATAGTCCAGCATATATAGAGTCAAAGAGACTAAAGACTTTCTTAGGCTATTTTATAGCTTCGGATGAGTTCATGATACCTAAAAATTCAATTATCAGAGAATTCATAGGAGGTAGCTGTTTTTATTAATAACTATGGCACAACGCGAATCCTGCATCATACATTGTAGGGGCCAACAGTGATGGCCCCCAACGTACTAATGATTTAGATTACCCTTTCTATCATGATGCGCAATAACGGGTGAACACTGTTCGCCCCTACTGATAGGATTAAACTAATACAAAGATGCATTATTGATAAACAGATACTTTTGAAGTATTTCTGTAGAAAAAATTATATTAGAGGTGTTTAATTTGTTTAAGATTGCACTTTGCCAATCAAATGTTGTAGATAACAAGAGTGAAAATCTTGAAAATGCATATAAGTTAATTTCTGAGGCTGCCTTAAATGGAGCAGAAATGATTGCTTTATGTGAGATGTTTAATTGCCCATATTCGGGTAAATACTTTTCTGACTATGGAGAAAAGGAAGCTGATAGTGAAACACTTGGAATGCTTAAAGCTATTGCTGTGGAAAAAGGTATTTACTTAATTGGAGGTTCCATACCTGAAATGGAAGAGAACAAAATTTATAATACCTCATATGTTATAAACTCAGAAGGTAAGATTATTGCAAAACATAGAAAAACTCACCTGTTTGATGTGAATATAGAAAATGGGATCAGGTTTATGGAATCGGAGTATTTAAGTTCAGGAGAAGATATAACTGTTTTTGATACTCCATTTGGCAAGGCTGGGTTATGTATATGCTATGATGTAAGATTTCCCGAAATGATAAGATCTCTGGTTCTAAAGGGTGCCCAGGTTATTTTTGTACCTGCAGCCTTCAACATGACAACAGGTCCAGTACATTGGGAAACCTTGTTTAAAGCCAGAGCATTGGACAACCAGGTCTACATGGCAGGAATCTCCCCAGCAAGAGAAGAAAATGGAGTATACACTGCATATGGACATTCAATTATTACAAACCCCTGGGGGCAGATAATAGGAAAGGCAAATGAAGGACAAGAGATAATATATGGGGATATTGACATTGATTATGAAAATAAGATAAGAGAGGAATTACCCCTCTTAAAACATAGAAAGCCTGGGATATACATATAGTGAAAAATAAAAAGCCAAATAGGGGGAAGAAAAATGAGTAAAAAGAAGGAACTGTTTATTAGAATATTTTTTGTGCTTATTGGAAGCTTTCTAAATGCAATAGCAATAAATTCATTTATAATACCACATAGGCTTTTAAGCGGAGGGGTTGCAGGTATTGCAATTATTATTCAATATGTTGCTAATATACCTTCTGGGTACTTAATTCTTGCATTTAATATACCTATTTTTATTTATGGTATTAGAGAGGTAGACAAGGATTTTATAATATTTAGCCTGATTGGTACATTGGCATTGTCTGGTTTCCTTGTTCTAACAACAGGGATAAGCCAATATTTAATGGTAGATGACATATTGCTTTCCAGCATATATGCTGGTGTTATAGGGGGGCTTGGTGCAGGAATTGTATTTAGGAACAGGGCATCCATGGGAGGAATAGATATTATCTCAGTGGCAATTAAAAGAAAAAGTGGAATAAGTATTTCCACCATTTCACTTGCAATAAATGTGGTAGTAGTTTTAATAGGGTTATTTATTAACAATATAGAAATAGCTTTGTATACCTTGATCAACATGTATGTTGCTTCAGTTGTAATAAATAGAGTTATAGATGGCTTCGATAGAAAGAAATTGTTATTTATTGTTACTGAAAAAGAGAAGGAAGTTTCCAACATGATTATGAAGGAGTTAGGAAGGGGAGTAACCTACTTTTATGGAGAAGGCGCATACACAGGGGAAAACAAAAGGGTTATTTACTGTATAGTGACCCTGAATCAATTAGTAAAAGTTAAGAAGATGATTGAAGACCTAGATCCAACCTCCCTTATGTCAGTAATTGATGCCTCAGAGGTACAGGGAAAAGGATTTAAAAAACCTGCTTTATAGTTTTATTTATGAGGTGCTGTCTTAAAATTTCTAAAAATTATGGTTATGAAAAAAGGTTGTGTTTATCATTAATATGAAATCCTAATCTGTTATAGTAATATGTCATCCTAAACGTAGTGAAGGATCTTATTAGCATCTTGAGAAAGATTCTTCACTACGTTCAGAATGACAGGCTGTTTTCATATATCGTGGTGTGACAACGTATCATAAGGCATAATTTTTTGATACAGAGCCCTTTACAGGATAAGGTTTGGTTAAGTATTATTTGTGTTTTAAAGTTAAGCGAACTATTCTTTTGATAATTTTATTTGCTATTGGATAGGAAATTCCATAGGCAGATAATACCGTAAGTATTTCCGGATGATGTTTTTCAATTTTTTTAACAATATCATCAACTTCATCATCACATTTCTCATCCTCTTCGTCCTCTTCAAGTTCAACCATATATGGCATAACTCCTATATTATTCATCATGCAGCAGGGCATCATATTGTGCATAGCTGGTTCTTCGTTCATAGGCATCATATCACCCATATCATCCATTTGCATATTTCCGTACATAGGCATCATATCACTCGTTTGCATATTTCCATGCATAGGCACCATATCTTCCATTGACATAGTTCCATACATGGGTTCCATATCCTGTGCAGCCATAGTTTCATACATGGGCATCTTATGCATATGGACACCTTTTACAGGCATTTCCAAGTCATCCTCCATTGAAATGTCTTCAACCATGGACATTTTTTTCTCGTTCATATCCTTGTCTGTATACATTCTATAATTCATTAATATACCTCCACAGATTTTAAGTACAGTACTATTTTATGAATAGATTATAATATTTGATACAGTTTTGGGTTTTTTATTTTAGTCTAAAAAACTTATAATTTGTTAATTAATACTAAAGGAAAAGCAAAATTTTTATAGAATAATATTATAAATGTTTGGAGGTGATTATATGGCAATATGGAAATGCAAAACCTGTAGAGAGATAAAAGAAGGGGAAATTATAAAATAACGATAAAACTAACAATACTATAGGAATTTAGTTAATAAACCCTTTAGAATCAATGGATAAAACAATATTCTGGTTTTATCTTTTTTTATTTTTATAGATATAATTTAGAAAATAAGGTAATGGTTTTAGTAGTACAACAGATATTGTCTTCATAGACAAAATAACATTAATTGGATATTATGTGATTATGGCTTTTATAAGATGGAGTGTGTTTTATGAATAATGAAGAATGTGAAAGTAATAATCTAAATCAATTAAATGATAATCTTGTAGAATTAGAGAATAAGCGTATTAAATATAGATTTTTACAAGAGACATGCAAAATAGCTAAAAAGCTACCAGATGGTAATGAGAAAATTGAAGAGTTTATCTTAATAATGATTGAACAAAAAAAGGAAGGCAAAGTTAGAAGAAAACCTCATCCACTTTCAGAATTTTTAATTGAGTTCAAGAATCATGGAATTAGTGAGTATGATATTGGAACGTTGAAGCTGAAAGCTGCTTTCATTGTAAAATTTTTAAATTTTACATTTATAGCTAACGAGAATAATATTGATGATGTTATGGATTTAACATTTGAACATGCAACAAATTATCTTAATAATTACTCTTACTCTGGAGTTCAAAAGGAAACAGTAGAACGATGTGAGAATGTTCTAAAAGACCTTTATTATTTTCTTGCTAAAAGGAACGTCCTAAAAAATATAACTTTAGATGATTTTGATACTTCTACAGTTGAATGGAATGGATATATAAAAATAGTAATTCATTCGCCATTTAGAAATGCTCATTACCCAAGAAAGACAAATAAAAAGAGTTATTTGACTAAAAAAATCAGCATTTAAGCTGATTTTTTTGTATAAAAACAATCCTTTAGTTAATTTTGGGTCATCGTTATTCATTTGCTGAATAATAACATCTTTTAGGGGATAATATTTTATCCTCTTTCTTTAAATCTTTTATAGCCTTATCAACTTCAGCTTTATCAATACCAGTCATTTCGGAAATATCTCCTGCTTTCAATGGTTCTTTAGAATTTTTTAGAGCATTTAATACAATTTCTTTTGAACTCATATATTTCAACTCCTCAATGAAAATATTTTATAATTATTATAACATCTAAATTCAAAATGATATATTGTTTATTAGTATCAATTAAAGTTTATTCTTATTAAATACTTTTTCTCATAACAGTTTTAAATAAAGCTTCAACTGATATTCCATGAGCTACTGCAATTGAAATAACCTCATAATTTACCACCACTCTCGATAAATCTTCAATTATGGACAGTATTGTCTGATCAATTGTAAATGGGTCTAATATGTTCTTTTATTTTTTTATAATATTGAATAATTAGTTGATTTTTAAAAATAAAAGATGTATAATCATATCAGAACATATGAACATACATTCACATGTTCATACATAAGGCGGTGATGAAATGGATAAGGAAATATCTAATTTTAAGATTTGTAGCTGTACAGTAATACATGAAGATGTAGTAACCAGGGTTAGAGAAACCTTAATCAATGAGAATCATGCATTAAGCCTTGCAGATTTTTTTAAGGTTTTTGGCGATTCAACAAGAATAAAGATAATAAATGCTTTGTTTTCATCTGAAATGTGTGTATGTGATATAGCAGCACTCCTTGGCATGACACAATCTGCAATATCTCACCAATTAAGAACATTAAAGCAAGCAAGATTAATTAATAGTAAGAAAGATGGCAAGGTAGTATATTATTCTCTTGATGATGAACACATAAAGGAGATTTTCAATAAAGGACTGACTCATATAAAAGAATAGACAAGAATTAAAAATCAAATAATAAAGGGGATGGGATTTCTATGGAGGCAGTATTAATGAAAGAACTAGTACTAGATGGATTGGACTGCGCTAATTGTGCAGCAAAAATTGAAACAAAAGTAAATACTATTGATGGCGTTAAGCAAGCTTCTATGAACTTTGTTAATAAGACACTTACCATTGAAATAAGTAATGGGGACAGACTTGATGAAATACTAAATGAAACTAAAAAAATTGTAAACAGATTAGAGCCTGGTGTAAACATCAGAGAAAAAAATATATCAAAATCATCAAAAAAAGTCTTGGTGCTTATGGGATTAGATTGTGCAAATTGTGCAGCTAAAATAGAAAAGGAAGTTCAAAACTTAAGTGGTATAAAGGCAGCTTCAGTTGATTTTGTATCAAAGAAAATTTTTATTGAAACCCATAGTAAAAACAATTTGGAAGAGATAATAGATGAAATAAGAAAGATTGTAAAGAGAATAGAGCCCGATGTGAAGGTAATTGAAGCAGAAAATAAGAAATCCCAGAATATTCAGACTGATAAGATTACCAAGAAGATTTTTACACTATCTGATTTAGATTGTGCAAACTGTGCTGCAAAGATTGAAAAAGGGGTAAGTGAGATAAAGGGCGTAAAAACAGCTTCGGTTAATTTTGCTACAAAGAAACTTGAGATCGAAATTGATAATAGGGATTGGAAGGAAGTAATTGATGAAGCTGATAAGATAGTTAAAAAGATAGAACCTGATGTAAGTATTGTTGAAGATACTAAAGAAAGGAACAAATCCTTAAAAAGTAAAGAAGAAGTTGAAGAATCCAATAAGAGTGAACTTATAAGACTTGGTATAGGTGCAGCACTATTTGGAATTGGAATTATATTTAATTTCTCATTCTGGGTAGAGTTTGCAATATACTTTGCAAGCTATATTTTAGTTGGTGGTGAAGTAGTATTAAGGGCTATCAAAAATATTACAAGAGGACAGGTTTTTGATGAAAACTTCTTAATGCTATAGCAACAATAGGTGCATTTTCCATAAAACAATTCCCTGAAGGTGTTGCAGTTATGCTCTTCTACCAAGTAGGCGAATTCTTCCAGGGTGTTGCTGTAAACCGTTCAAGAAAGTCAATATCAGCTTTAATGGATATAAGACCTGACTTTGCGAATATACTTGTTGGGAATGAAGAAAAAAGGGTTGACCCTGATAATGTGAATATCGGTGATAGGATTATTGTTAGACCAGGCGAAAAGATTCCTCTTGATGGAAAGATACTCGAAGGAAATCTATGGTAAACACATCTGCATTAACTGGGGAATCAGTACCAAGGGAAGTTGAAGTTGGAAATGATGTGCTGGCAGGCTTTATTAATACAAATGGTGTTTTAACAATTGAAGTTACAAAGGAATTTGGAGAATCAACAGTAGCAAAAATATTGGATTTAGTGCAGAATGCTACAAGCAAAAAAGCTCCAACAGAAAACTTCATAACTAAATTTGCAAGGTATTATACACCTGTTGTAGTTTTTGTAGCCCTTGCCCTTGCAGTAGTTCCTCCACTTGTAATTCCAGGAGCTAATTTTTCAGACTGGGTATATAGAGCACTTGTATTTTTAGTTGTATCTTGCCCATGTGCTTTAGTTGTTTCAATACCACTTGGTTTCTTTGGCGGTATTGGTGGTGCATCAAAGAATGGTATTTTAATTAAGGGAAGTAACTATTTAGAGGCTTTAAATAGCGTTGATACAATTGTATTTGATAAAACAGGAACTCTTACTAAAGGCGTATTTAAAGTTACGAAACTAAATCCTAAAGATGGTATAACTAATGATGAATTACTAAAGTATACAGCATTTGCAGAAAGTTATTCAAATCATCCTATTGCAACTTCTATCCTAAATGAATACAACAAGGAAATTAATAAGGATGAAATTAGTGATTATGAAGAAATATCTGGTCATGGAATAAGGGTTAAATTTGATGGTAAAGAGATTCTTGCAGGTAACATTAAACTTATGGATAAAGAAAACATTGGATATGATAAAGTTGATGAAGTGGGAACAGTAGTCCATGTGGCTTTAGACAAAAAATATGCAGGGTATATAGTTATATCAGATGAAGTGAAAGAGGATTCAAAGGATGCAATTTCTGGTCTTAAGGGAATAGGAATTAAAAAGACAGTTATGCTTACAGGTGATAACAAACTGGTAGGTGAAAAGGTAGCAAAAGAATTAGGATTAGATGAAGTATATACAGAACTTCTACCAGACCAGAAAGTTGAAAAATTAGAAATGTTATATAAACAAAAATCGCCTAAAGGTAAACTCGTATTTGTAGGTGATGGTATAAATGATGCTCCTGTACTTGCAAGGGCGGATATAGGAATTGCAATGGGTGGACTTGGCTCTGACGCTGCAATTGAAGCTGCTGATGTGGTTATTATGACAGATGAACCTTCAAAAATTGTAAGTGCAATAAAAATTGCTAAAAGAACAAGAAAAATTGTATGGCAAAACATTGTATTTGCTATGGGAGTTAAAGTCATTGTTCTTATATTAGGTGCAGGCGGGATAGCTACAATATGGGAAGCTGTATTTGCTGATGTTGGAGTTACATTAATTGCAGTTTTAAATGCTATGAGAGTTATGAAAGTTAAAAATATTTAATTTAAGATGCAGCCTATATCAGGCTGCATTTTTAACAGGGGGGATTAATATGTCGTTTGAGAATACTTTTTCATTAATACTACTTTCCATTTTTGGATTTGCGTATATTTACAAACTTGTTATTCTGAGATTAAAAAATAAAATAAATGCAAATGTATTGGGTAAGAAGAATAAAGATAATAGAATACATAAAATAGAAGTTTTTGTAAGATTAACCTCGTTTTCATGGTTCATCATTTGGATTATTCATATATTATTCTACAAGACTATTTCTAAAACCATAGGTGTACTATATATTAATCGAAATATTTCACATCTGGGGTTATTTATAAATGCACTTGGGGTATTTATATTTGCAGTTGCAGCCTTTACAATGAAAAGTTCATGGAGGGTTGGAATTGATAAAGATACTAAATCAAGCCTCATAACAGATGGTATATATAAATATAGCAGAAATCCAGCCTTTGTTGGATTTGACTTGATGTTTATTGGGCTGTTTATTACTTATCCAAACATATTGACACTGATAAATTTGATATTAAATTTAGTGTCATTTCACCTACTAATACTGCAGGAAGAGAAACATTTAAATGATATATTTGGTAGGGAATATACATTGTATAAAGAAAAAACCCCACGATACTTCTATTAACGTTCATAGGGACATTTTGTGAACAAAGCCTGTATGTATGAGGCGGACGGCGAAAGTCGTTCGCCTCATACGTTTCTATGCAATATATTCCTGCTCCATATTTTCTTCGACTGGCTGCACGCTGTCCATCACACCCACATCGCGGTAGATGATGCGGATGCTCTGCTCGGCGGTGCGGGAATACTTTTCGCCGCGTTCACCGACCTCAATCCGGCTGATGAACAGCCTCAAGATTTCCGGAGTCAGCTCACTGATTTCCGTATACCGCTTGGCTTTTTCGATAAATGCTTCCACGTTGGCGGCGGAATCCTTGAGCTTTTCCAGCCGGGATTCCTTCTCGGGAATGGTTGACGAGAGTTCTTTCTGCTCGGCATTGTAATCGCCGGAGAGGATGCGGAACTGCTCGTTGGTTACGCGCCCCAGCACGTTATCCTCGTATAGCCGCTTGAAAAGTGCCGTCAGTTCTGTGTTCCTGTGCCGCATTGTATCCAGCTCTTTCTGCACGGTATTGATCTCCCGGCGTAGCTCCGCACTGTTTTTACGGTTAATGTACTCGGCAAACAGCCGTTCCTTTTGCCTCGCGAAGTGCGTCACCCTGCGAAGATCGTCAAGAATGATCTGCGTTAAATCCTGTTCCCGGATGTAGTGAGCCGAGCATACCTCCTTTCCCTTCTTTTTGTAGGTGTAGCACATGAAGTTGTTCTGCGTCGCCTTCATCGTGTGCGCCCGGTGGAGCACCAGAGTCTTTCCGCAGTCGGCGCAGTGCACCAACCCTGAGAACATATTTGGCTCTTCCATTTGCTTCGGCGTCCGTTTCTTGTGCTTGCGAACATCCTGCACGATGTCCCACTGCTCCTGCGTGATCAGCTGTTCATGGGTATTCTCCACCAGAATCTGCTCCGACTCCGGGTGTCGAATGAGCTTTTTGTTCTTGTAGGACAGCGTTGTAGACCGCAGCCCAGCCATGTGTCCGAGGTAGGTCTTGTTGTCGAGGATGCCAGTGACCGTGCTGCCACTCCAGCTGTATGGTCTGGTAGTGTCCAACGACGCATGGGAGGCTCCTGTCATTCGGTAATAGTAATTAGTGGGTGTAAGTACCTGCTCTCTGGTCAGTAGCCTTGCGATCTTGTTCGGGCCTTTTCCTTCGGCGCAGAGGGCGAAGATACGCTTTACGACTCCCGCCGCTTCCTCGTCCGGTATGATACCCTTGCGGATGTTTTCATCCCTTTTGTAACCATAAGGAGGCCTGCCGCCGAGGATTTCGCCGCGCTCGGCCTGCGCCCGTTTCACAATGCGTACCTTCTTACTGGAGTCCTTGGCGTAGAGTTCGTTGAAATAATTGCGCATCGGGGTGAAATCGTTGGTTTCAGAGTAAAGCGAATCGACGCCGTCGTTGACCGCGATAAAGCGGACACCTCGCTGCGGAAAGTAGATTTCTGTGTAATAACCGACCTGCAGATATTCACGTCCCAGCCTCGAAAGGTCTTTCACTATAAGCGTTTCAACCTCGCCGTTTTCGATCAACTTCATCACTTCGTTCCACGCCGGGCGGTTGAAGTTGGTGCCCGAATAACCGTCGTCGTACAGGAATTTCTCGTTGGTG
>JBEQBT010000090.1:0-11787 GCA_041639705.1 Clostridiaceae bacterium
AGCAAGAGCTCCTCCTTCAACCTGACCTCTTTCTGAACCAATTACAGCAATATTCTTTTTAAATGCTTGACTGGTTATAAGTGGTATAGCTGCTGCAACCATATTGTCTGTAGGCACATATATAACATCTACTTGAGATAATAAAGAATCCAGTGACTGAGTTATCTCATTAGTATTTGTAATTCCAGCAGTAAGGATTTCAAGGCCAAAATCTGGTGCTGACTTTTTTGCATTCTCTATCTGTATCTCAGAATTCTTTTCACTAGTATTGTATAAAATACCTACCTTTTTGCTATTAGGTAATAATTTTTTAAGTAATTCAAATTGCTTAGCTATAGGAAGATCATCAGAGGTTCCTGTTACATTTGTTTCTGATTTTTCCAAGGATTTTGCTAGTCCTGCTTCTACTGGGTCTGTAACAGCTGTTATAAGTATTGGTATCTCCTTTGTGGCATTATAAGCTGCTTGTGCAGTAGGTGTTGCTATTGCCAAAATCATATCAACCTTTGCTGATACAAAGTTTTGTGCAATTGTTTGAGCAGTTGGCATATCACCCTGGGCATTTTGGTAGTCTATTTTAATATTTTTACCATCTTCAAAGCCCTTAGATTTTAGTGCATCAATAAACCCTTTTCTTGCAGAATCAAGTGCTGAATGTTCAATAATTTGAGTAATACCGATACTTATTACTTTATTATTCCCTTTAGAATTACTTGATGTGGTTGTTTGTGACTTTCCACATCCACTAAGAATTGATATTGTTAAAATAATTGTCATAAGAATTGATAATTTTTTCCCTACCATACTACCATCCTCCTAAATTATAATTTATTTTATTTAAGCTCTACTGGATATATTGTTTTTGTTTACCTCTCCTGTAGGGACGTACAGCGTCCTTCCCTTATTACATATCATCTTCAGAGGATAACCTAAATTACAAATACTCACCGGCGAACACTGTTCGCCTCTACACTTTAGGATTATCCACTTTCAACATCCTTTTAGACATAGTATTTTTAAAATAAAACTATACTAATTACGGATTTTAGGTAATAAAAAAACTCTCCCTAAGGAGAGTTGGTATAACAAAAAAATCCAATAGAGTAAATACTCTAAGATTTAATAATATATCTCCTACAATGCTACCATGCTACTATTTTTTTCCTACTCTAGCACCCAAAGTGCTTTATCCTACAAATCCCTTTCCTACTAACCATGGAATACTAAATCCCACATTCTACTTTTTATTATTGTCTATATTATCATATTTTTTTTAATATTACAATACATATTTTACTTATTTATTAATTTATAATTAAATTTCTGGTATGGCACGATGTCCTATTCCAATAACTAAATCATTTAAATGCAGCACTCCAATACTCATAAATATTGCCACGCTTAAATGTTCCCCACTCCTTGCTATACCTATCTTTCCACCTACATTTAACCCATTGGCTTTTGAAGAAACCTGGCCTAATGCTTCCCTTGCTGCTCCTATTACAGCTCCATCATGAACATGGCAGTCCTTAATAATTCCACTTCTTTGTGAAGCCACAAGTGCTCTCTCTATTATCTTCGAAATAGAAAGATTAATATTCCCTCCCACATCAACTGCAACAGTTAGAATTCCCTTTTCCTTAAATCTTTCCTCTAAATCCTTTTCCTCTTCCCTAGATGATATAGCCATCTGAATAGACGCCTTAGCCACATCAATACTATCTATCTTCATTTGTGATCACCCCTTAAAATATCTTAAACCCATTTATAATAAATCAGCTTACATTACCATTATACTTAAGATGACGATATAAAGCTATAATAATAAAGTATACATTCATTGCTAAAATATAAAAAGCTTCTTTTGTGGAAACAAGCCAAATATTCCTCCGGTATGGATGAATAGCAGGTTTTTATATTCTTTAAATCTTCCCTTTTTTATTTCCTGAACTAGACCATACATTGCCTTTCCAGAATAAACTGGATCTAGAATTAAACCCTCAAGCTTTGCAATAAAATTAATGAATTCTAATTCCTCAGGTCGACTTTTAGCATAACCAACACCAACATATCCATCTATTATGCTAATATCTTCCTTGCTTATAGATATTTCTTCACTGTAATATTTTTTGCTCTCATTTAGAATATCAAATATTCTATTAACAAAATACACCTCGTTATCACAAACATTTACGCCGTATATTTTACCTTTATTTTCAAATACTTTATTTGCAAGATGAAGTCCTGCATATGTACCTCCAGAGCCAACAGCAAGAACTATTCCATCAAACTGTACACCCATTTCCTTCTGCTGTTTTATTATTTCTTCCATTGCTACATAATATCCAAATGTGCCAATTCCATTGGATGCACCCTCTGGAATAATATATGGTTTAAATCCACTACCCTCAAATTCTGTCTTAATGCTCTCCATTATTTCCATTCTACTATTTTTGTAATCCTCTGGGCTTACAAATCTAATATCTGCACCAAGTAGTAAATTTAAAAAATGATTTCCATCAGGTGCAGTATTCTTATCACCCCTAAGCACCAGGCATGATTTCATTCCAAGCTTGGCAGCAACTGCAGCTGTTGCCCTGGCATGATTAGATTGAATTCCTCCACATGTAATAAGTACATTGCAGCCTTGAATTTGTGCCTCTTTTACAGCAAATTCGAGCTTTCTAACCTTGTTTCCAGACAACTCAGACCCAGTTTGATCATCCCTCTTTATATAAATGTTTGGTCCACCTAAATATTCTGTAAGTCTTTCAAGCTTTTCAATTTTAGTTGGAAGGTTTGCTAAACTTATTTTTTCTGGCAACTTAATCAATTAATTCACATCCTTTTTATTATCACAGCAACAGCTAAAGTAAGTACTAATGTAAAAGTCATTAAAACAAAATTTTTAACACCAACAACAAATGTATCCTTCTTGGTCTGCTTCTCATAAAAAAGCTTTATATTCTTATTTACTATTACAAATGTGCCCAATGTAAGCACAGAAATTAAAGGTGCTACATTTATAAGCAATAATATTATCAATGCCATATAACCAATATAATATAACCATTTAAAAACTTTTAAACCATTATCTTTCCCTATATATATTGGAAGAGTATATCTTTTATTCTCAATATCATCCTCTATATCACATAGGTTATTTGCAAGCATAATATTTGCTATTCCTACTATTGCAGGCATTGAAATTAGAATTATATATAGTACCTCTAATATATTTATTTTAATATCCAACAATCCTCCTTTAAGAGAAAGGTTAAGCAAATTACTATCAAAAATATGAATATATGTGGCTATAAAAGTAATCATAAATCCCATGAATCCACCGGAAAAAACCTCTCCAAATGGGGTACGTGATATTGGAATTGGACCGAATGAATAAAGCACACCTATTATGAAAGAAATTGCACCTAAAATCAACACCACAAAATTAGTGTTTAAAAATAATATAAGCCCAAATATTGTTGCCAAACTTAATAAAATAAAAATAGTAGCTAAAACTGAATATTTCGATAGATTATATTTTACAATTGCATTATGGCTTTCATAACCAAAGCCATGCTTTCTATTTGCACTCTTAAAATCCTGATAGTTATTTATGGCTGTTGTAGCCATATCAAAACATATTAGAGATAAAAACATTAATAGGAAATTTTTAAAATTGAAGGTATTAAATCTAAATAAATCATAAAAAGTTCCTAATAAAAAGGGAATAACACTTGCTACCTTTGTTTGGATTTCTACTAGTTTTAAGTAACTCTTAATTGTCATACTTCTCTCTCCTTTTCGGGTTCACTAAATATAAATTAAACTTCTATTACCCTATTAATTATATCAAAATTAATGTTTTTATAACAATACAACTTCTTGATCTATTCTTATATAACTTCGACTTTTTTTATTTCTTAGTGTTTCGAATTTGGGATAAAAGCATACCTGTAAGCATTAGTCCACTACCAATATACCCTTTTATGCCCATAATTTCCCCAAGTAAAATAAGTCCTCCAATACTTGCAAACACCGATTCCATGCTCAGTATTATTGCCGCATGTGAAGGCTTTGCATGTTTTTGCCCGACTACTTGGAGTGTATAAGCAATTCCTACCGAGGCAATTCCACCATATAGTATTGGCAAAATGGCTTGTCTTATACCCGTCAATGAAATATTTTCAAGTACTAATGCAAAACCAATGCTAAGTAGAGAACAGGTTGCAAACTGGATAAATGAAAGTTTAAGTGCGTCCATTTTCTGAGTAAATCTATCTATGAGTAATATGTGTATAGCCCAAAATAAGGAACCTAAAAGTTCTAATGAATCTCCCCTTGAAATTGTAAAATCACTTGTGATACTTAATAAATATAATCCGACAATTCCAAAAGCAGCTGCAATCCATGTGCTTTTATGTATTTTATGTTTTAAGAATATCCCTAAAAATGGTACTAGGACAATATAAAAGCCTGTAATAAAAGCAGCCTTCCCTGCAGTTGTCTCCTCCAGTCCAATTTGTTGGAGGGAGGATGCTATAAATAAAACAACACCAGCTATTATACCAGCTTTAATTGTACTTAGTTGAGCACCTCTTTCTGACTTATCATTTTCAAATTCACTTTTTTCCCTTGACTTATATTTGAAATATAATAGTAATGGAATTAGTGAGATACTCCCAAGTGCAAATCTGACTCCATTAAAAGTAAATGAGCCTACAAATTTAGCTCCTACCCTCTGTGCTACAAATGCAAAACCCCATATTGCTGCTGCAAGCAGCAGCAATAGGCTTGATTCAAGTTCTTTATTTTTCATACTATCATCCTTCCTAATGTTCACATTCTCATTACAAACTATTTTAACATAAAAATAGTGACATTTGCCTATTATTGCACACAAAAAAACATAGTTTGAATATAAAGCAGCTTCTCAAATGATCAGTTCTATGGTAACAAATAAAAATATTAAATAAGTATTAATAAAGTGTCAAATTTATAATAATCTGTTGACAGAATGCTTTCATTAATGCAATTATTATCATAAGAATTTATTATTAAAAAGGTGATAAAAATGAATTTTATTTATGAATTATTATATACAATTCCTGCTGTACTACTGGCAATTTCATTGCACGAATTTGCACATGGTTATGTGTCCTATCGACTAGGGGACCCAACGCCAAAACAAAAGGGAAGGCTTTCTTTAAATCCAATTGCACATCTTGATTTGATGGGAACTTTGAGCTTGCTTTTTTTCCATTTTGGCTGGGCAAAACCAGTTCTAGTCAATCCATATTATTATAAAGAAAGAAAAAAAGGCATGGTAATGGTGGCACTTGCTGGTCCCGTGATGAACTTTTTGATTGCATTTATCTCGACTTTTTTCATGGGAATGATCATTAAAATTACAGGGGGATTTGCAGGAAGCTTTGTTCAGTATCTATTTAAATTTTTAAATTATTTAAACATTTTCAACATTGGTCTTGGTGTATTTAATTTAATCCCAATACCACCCTTGGATGGTTCTAAGGTACTTGGTGCTATTCTTCCAGAGGATAAGTATTTTAAATATATGCAGTATGAAAAATATGGCACATTTATTTTAATAGCACTACTATATTTAGGTGTCTTAAATACACCTCTTGGTATCGTACGTGGTGTCCTAGATAATATAATGAACACAATTGTAAATTTTATTTTTTGATTAGGCTCTGTTTAGGAAAGATATTGAAAACGGAAGTGTAGGGGCGAACAGTGTTCGCCCGTTGGCACTAAACTTCGATATTATCTTTTTGATTATAATGCGGGCTAACACTGTTCGCCCCTAGTGAGGCAAGGATCAAATATCAACAATATCTAAACATAACTCGGATTAAATTGAAAGAAACAGCCTATGGTTAGGTATCAAAATACCTGCCCATGGGCTGTTTTATTATTTGACTAATTTCTTTTATAAATTTTATTTTTTTACCTATTTACAAAAATAAATATCTATGTGTAATATCTAAAGAAATCTTTAAACTAGGTGCAGAGATACCAATAAGATTTGTAATATTTTTCAGCATTTATAGGAAAACTAATTATACGCTGTTAATTACAATCTTGCTGTAGGCAGGATTTTTTTTATTGTTTTTTTATCTCACCTAAAATCAAAAATTTAGGAGGTTAGTACTATGACAACAAACAAAGTAATAGGTTATTTACCTGATGAAAAACCACCATTCATAGAACTTATACTATTCGCACTTCAACAGATTGTTGTAATGTTTCCAGCCACAGTGCTTGTAGCATTAATAACAGGATTCCACGTTTCAACAACTATATTTGCAAGTGGGTTAGCAACTCTAGCTTTTATTCTGGTTACAGGAAAAAAAATACCGTTATATTATGGTTCAAGCTTTTCATATATAGCAGCCATAGCTTCAATAATGAGTGCTGATGCATTCGCTAGCTATTCTCTTAATGACAAGATTTCAATTGCACAATTTGGTATTATTATGTCAGGTTTTGTTTCAATATTAGCAGGTTTTATCATTAAGAAAAGTGGAAAGAAACTTATAGATAAAGTCCTTCCACCTACAGTAACAGGAAGTATTGCTATTATAATAGGATTATCATTATCTGCAAATGCTCTTGGTAATGCATCTGCAATTCCACAGTCTGTTGCAGAAGGCAGCAAGGCTGCTGCAGGAGGTTTTGCATGGATAATTGCTCTAATCACATTATTATCGACTATATTATATTCAGTTTACCTAAGAGGTAAACTTAGCCAGCTTCCAATTTTATTTGGACTTTTAACAGGATATTTGTCCGCAGTTGTTATTGGATTAATAACAGGTATCCCATTTGTAAGTTTTGCAACAGTATCATCAAACAGCATTCTAAATCTACCTATTTTCACATTTCCTAAACCATCCTGGGCAGCAATAATCGCAATAATGCCTATTGCTATTGCCACAATTCCTGAATCTACTGCTCACGTTTATCAACTTGATATATATGTAAATGACTTGGCAAAAAGAAAAGGCTCTAAAAAGAAATATGATATAGAAAATAAACTTGGACTAAACCTGATTGGTGATGGAATCGGAGATATTGTATCCGGATTTGTTGGAGGACCTGCTGGAACAAACTATGGTGAAAATATAAGTGCCATGGCAATTTCAAAAAACTTCTCAGTTCCAGTTTTAATAGCAGCTTCAATTATAACAATGATTATCTCAAGCTTTACACCACTAATAAATATAATTTACTCCATACCAACAGCTGTAATAGGCGGTCTTTCAATATATTTATTTGGTGTTATAGCAGCTCAAGGAATAACAATTATGATGGATAAAAAGGTTGATATGTTTAGTTCTAAGAATCTCGCTGTAATTGCAGTAATTTTAATAATTGGCTTAGGAGGCAGCTTCAATTTTCCAGGTGGAATGATACCTATGTTTGGAGCACAACTTCCCGCTTTAGCAACTGCAGCAATTTCAGGTATACTGTTAAATCTAATGCTTTCAGCTGGAGATAAAGTTGTTACCGAAATAGATTAGTAATATAACTCATAAATTGATAGCTAATTAAAAGTAGTTTGCAGCAGAAATCACTTGAGTAACCAAAAATGGCAAGGAATATAAAAATTCCTTGCCATTTTTATGTTTAACCAATTTAAAGCATTATTTTTTATATATTACACATCATTTCATACATTAATTCTGCAGGATCAAGAATTGGAATAGATGCATACTTTTTCAATTCATTATATAGATATGGAAAGTGTGTACAGCCAAGTATAACTACATCTACTTTTATAGAGTTATAAAATTCCATTACATTTTCTAATGCAAATTTTTGAATAATTTCTTCAGGAGAAACACCTTTTTCTATATCTATAACTACTGGAAGAATTCCTAATCCAATAACATTACAGTTAGGATTTACACTTTGGACTACTTTTTCAATGCCTGCAGAACTTTGATTGTTTGCTGCAAGCACACCAATATTTTTATACTTATAAGCTATTTTTTTATAGGCTGTAAGTGGAGTAATTATTTTTATTTTCTCTTCCCTAGATAGTTTGTCCATATCTACCGCAGTGCTTAAAGAATTGCAATAGACAATTATTGTATCAATGTTTTTATATTTAATTTCTTTTATTATCTCCTTAATCTTATTTTCAAGTTCAAGTGGAGATAATATTTGCAATTTTATTGTTCTTCAGGGCAGGAAGATATCTGATATCCTATTGGGTTAATTCCTTTTGAATTAAAAAAATTCACTCCCATTTGTGTATCTACAGAAACCCCTGCAATAACTGCAACTTTAAAATTATTCAATTATATCACTCTTTCTATATTTACTTAGATATTAGTTTCTTCCCAAGTATTTTATCGATTTTTAAGACTCCACCTTCTATAAGGTGGAGTTTCCACTTTTTGCTTCAGGTGGGGTAGAGTCCCCACCTGAAGTCTCGATGTTCAGCTTTAGCTGAAAGAGTTCACTATTAGAATGAAGATTCATAGCAAGTTTTTCAATCTTTTCACTAAAAAATGCATCACGCATTAGATGACGTGAAAATTGCTCCTCATCAACATGCAGCATTAACTACTTTTATTACTTCCATAGCTCCATTATTCACATCCAGAATAGGCTTAATATCTAACATATTTCCTATTACCCCCTGAGCTTTGCCTATTCTTCCACCTTTAATAATCCAGTTTAAATCTGTTATCGTAAAAACATGACCTTTTTATAGTATTCATTAAATATATCATACATATCCTTTGGATTAGGTTGAGATGTCTTAGGCATAATCCCTTTTCTCATTGCAGCAATGCTCGGTTTTGTAAAACAATTTAAGCTCAAAAAACAAATTAAAAAACTCAACAGTGAAAACCAAATGCTTTTAATAGAAAATAAAAAACTACAAGAATTAACAAATTTCTCTAGCATATCTCCATCACTTGAACAATCACCAGAAGGAAAAACAAAGAATCTAGATTAGGAAGTTTAGAACATTACTCTACTCAAATAAGAATTCCTATGTATAGTTACAATAATACCTAACTTGGAATGTAACTGTGACTTTACAAAAAAATTCAGCTGATAGCTGAATTTTTTTGTAATTAAACTTTAAGGAATGTAATTGAAACGTTCTTCAAACAAATTAACAATATTAATATGTTTTTTTAGGCTTTTTCACTGATTCTGCTGAAGGAGCTTTTTTCTTCTTTTTTTCCTTGTCCTTAGGACTTTTATCTCCCATAGTAAAACCTCCCATCGTTTATTAGTTTAAGTATACTCTTTTGTTAATATTATCGCTATCAGCTTTTTAACTGAAAAGCCACATGAATTGCTCAATTAGCGCACTAATAGCCTAATATGGAAGAATACCTTATTTTTAATGCCTATAGAAGCATATTTCAACTATAAGGAGTCAAGTAGCATATAATTTCTATCAAAGGGTCTCCTTTTGTAACATATGTAAAACATAATAAGTTTCATGTTTTACATGTTAAAAAATAGAATTGGTAGTTATGAAAATGAAATAAACAGTGTTTTAGGCCAAAAGTTGGAAGGTGAAGAAGGAATCCGTGAATTAATGAAAGCTTTTCACTTTGATGATCTTGATTACATTATTAAAGGAATTCATGATGCAGGTATTAAATTTGGTGATTGGGGTTTTCTTAACGGAAAATTTCATATTTTTAAAAATATGAGATATATTAAATACCTTTTATCTCCAGGCAAAAAAAATTTTTATTTAGGTATGGCAAAAAACCTTTTACCCGGAAAGGTTCTACAACAGATTTTCATTCATCTGTTAACTTAAATTATTGAATTCTATATATATATACCTATTAAACTTAGTTATAAGCATATCCTCTGTCTACAACCCCATTAGTGCTTTCGAGACAGCCAGTCAGACAGCGGGAAAATTACGTTTTTTATAATATTTGAAACTTAGTTTTGTATAAAATCCTGGATAAACATCGATTTTCCTAGATAAAAAAAGTAGCCATATTAATTGGCTACTTTTTCCTCCTTTGACATAATCTGTAGTTTAACTATGCTAAATAAATAAGCTTATTGATAGCTTTTATGGGGTTTGCATAGTATTCTGAGGACATGAGAATCGTATTACTAAGTACTATTGTAAGTAGGACATTGGGTTAACTGCTCTACCATTTACCTTTATTCCAAATTCAACATGTGGACCAGATGACCTTCCAGTATCACCAAGGGTTGCAATAACCTGACCCTGACTTACAACATCTCCAACTTTCACAAGGTTTTTCTGATTATGTGCATAATAAACCTCTACCCCATTACCAAGGCTAATCTTTACTGTGTTGCCATAACTAGTATTTCTGTAGATAACATCTGTTACTATCCCATCAGCAGCAGCTCTAAGAGCAGTACCAGCTTGAGTTGCAATATCAATACCCTCGTGGAACTCCCTGTCTCTATATCCGTAAGACGATGTAATAATACCCCTTACAGCTACTGGCCAAATAAGGTTTTTTAGAGAAGCATTTGCTGTTGTTGCTTTAGCAAATCCACCTCTTGATGCCACCAATCTGGGTTTTGCCTTAGTAGTACTTGCCTTGGCAGTAACTTTTTTAACAGGTGCTGAAGCAACTACTACAGCTTTAGCTGGTTTTAGCTTATCAATTCCAGGAATTACAATCTCCTGATTTATTTTCAGCTTGTCTGGTGTGCTTAAGCTGTTTATACTAACAATATCATCAGCTTTGATATCATTTGCAGAAGCAATATCCCATAGCGTTTCACCTTGTCTTATTTTATACAATACACCTTTCACAGAAGGGAATCTAAGCTGCTGTCCTTGTTTTAATGTACTTGTCTCAGATATTCCATTAGATGCAGCAATAGAACTTGAACTTATGTTATATGTCTTTGCAATTGATGCCAATGTGTCTCCAGTTTTTACAGCATAGGTAATGATTTCAAGCTTTTTGCTTGTTTCGTTACTTGCAGACCCCAGGGCAGCTGTCACTGCACTCTGTGTATTTTTTCTTATAATTGGGGAAATTTCCTCTAGGCTACTTTTTTCTGCTGTAGCCTTTACTTCCGCCTTTTCTGCAATTGCAGTTGTCTTATTAGAATTTATTGCTGCTCTTGTTGTTAAACCTATTACAGCAACAGCTACCACTGAAAGTGCAACAATAGCATAAAACTTTCTGCCTTTCAGAACTAACACTCCACCTAACTTTTGTCTGAAAGTTTGCAGTACAGAATTAATATTAAATTTTTTAATCTTGAACACTAAATTTCCTCCTCTATTTGCTTACGAGGTTAGTTGACGGGTTAGGCTATAGAGTAAGCCCTCATTACGATTCACCCCAAATTTTATATCCCCCGTTCCATTTTACTGGATTCAGCTTATTTTTATAACTAAATACTGGTCCCATGCCTATATACTATAATAATATAAATTGATTCAAATGAAAAGTACTTAAATAATTTTTTTCTCCCTTAAGGATAAAAAAAGTTTTATTATTAATTCAACACAAATAAAACAATATCAAAGCAAGGCCCTTTGAAATAATTTTATTTATTTTGATTGCTCAAAGGTCAAATCCATTGATAGTACTTTTCATTTATTTCAAATTACGGCATGCAGATTTTTTCCTCCTTAATATTAAATAATACTACATCTAGGATAAAAATCATTAAAAAATCCAAAAAAATAACAATATGTTCATAATTTCATACTGTAATTTTCTATAATTATCTTTATTACCATTATACCCATTCTATGTAATT
>JBEQBT010000091.1:0-11753 GCA_041639705.1 Clostridiaceae bacterium
GATCATCTTGGAGTTTTTCATCATTCCTCCCATATTATTGATAATATACAATCAAATAAGTATCTACAGTTGGAGTTTTAATGTAAGAAGTTTCAGTAGCAACGACTGTACCATCAACAATCTTTTCATAGTAATAGTTTTGTCTAAAGAAGTCACTTGCAAAACCTAGTTTACTAAACTTTGTTGTATCTGCAGGTATAGTAATAGCTACGCTGTATGTTGTCGTTCTTGTAGTAGATAAACTAAGTGCACTTTTAATTCTCTCACCAATTGTGAGTGTCCCACCAAATGACCAACTTGTTGAGTTTGATGTACTCCAAGTATAACTTTGTGCTTTTGCCCAAGATGAAGTTAAATACCTTACAAATTCTCTTCTTATTGTTGAATCGCCTTTTGCTGTAGCTTGTTCAACTAAGTAAGAAGACCCATAGTATCCTGCATCCTTATAAATTAATCCACTTGTTTGTAGTGGACGTATTGCTCCAACTGGATCTTCCAATCCAGTTTCATCATCAACGCTTTTTGAAGTCACAAAAAATCCTTCTTTTACTCCGGGTGATAACAAGTTTTGATCGTTTTGCGGATTATTTGCAGCTAATGAAGAACTTGAGAAAGACAATGTCATGACAATCGAGACAAATAACACAAAAAATTTCTTAGACATACAATACCTCCTAAAAATAAATTTTTATGTAAGTCTAGTTGATTAAATAGTGATAATTGGTAAGTATGTACTTATATGGTAATTCAATATTAATAGTTTGTCAATTGTATTTATTGATAGAATACCATTTTCTGTATTAACATATCAGTATTTAGGAAGTTAATTTTCTGAGTGTATAAACGACATATAGCTTGCATTGCATTGACAGGCTTCAATAGTCCTTACCAAATATCGTATTTGGTATACCTTTTACTATATATCTTAAAGAGTGATATAATAGAAACAGTCTCCTTCATTCTGAAAAAGACTGTTTTGGTTAAAAAGTATTAAGTTTTAGTATAAATATTAGCAATAAATAACCCCGGGGACACTTTTTTTGTTTTACTTAAAGCTAATTTTAATTAATTTTTTAATGCCCTTGCTAAAAACAGTTTTCCATCATCGTCACAGTAAAACGCTAGTATCTCTATAATCTCAATATAACTTAACAAAGTAACACGAAGATTAAAGCCGTGAAGAAACTTGAAGCCGATACGGATAAGAAAAATAGGTGCTGCATTCCTATTGGTTAGAAAAGTAAATTACATAGAAAAACAATGTAACTTTGCGAAAGGGATTTTCTTATAATCTATGATCTAAAAAAGTGACGTTGGCTGTACCCAATTAATAATACTACTATAAAAGTTTATGTAGCAGATAGCAATTTTCCACTTCTTGATGAAGAAACCGCTGCAAACAAAGAAATCAATAACAATTATCTATACCCCGGAACTTACAACTCATATTACCCGAACACAACACTTTTAATATATTAGAAAAAACATTAAAGGAGAGTGTATTTATATAATACATATCTCCTTTAAATTTTCAACAGAAAACTTTGGATGCAGAAAGGAAGAGTTATTCCTCCATTGATATGTTATTGGAACTAGCTCTAACATAGATATAGATATAATTCATACAATCGCTCCATACTCATTTACTGTTATATTGATAGTACTATTTTTATCATTAAATATATTCTAGTATTTTTTATTACAATAAATTTTATAAAATTAAATTAAACCTGTTGCGTTAGTACTATTTTAAGTTTACTATTGTAATTAATGGTAATTTATATTCATTTACCCATATTATGCCTTTTGAGATGGTCGATAGCTAGTAATTGCAAAGCTATAATAAATGGGTAAATGAAAAAAAGGAATATCACAATAAACACATACCCAGGTGAGATAGGGGGTTCATTGTTCAATGGAGGTACTGTTTTGTAAAGGAAAAACGTTATTATTGGATAGAAAACAATCCACGTAATAGTAAGCCAATACCTGTTTTTCTCATTTTTAAAATATTTCCACAAGATTAAGAACTCTGTTCCAATTGATATTAGTACATAAACAGTTAATCCCCAAGAGCATATATGGGTTATAGAAATATTACCAATGATATTTATGCTTCCATGATAATTCAACAGAAGTGAATATACCACATGGTAAAGGACTAGGAATGTTGCTATTAACACTGATGTTAATACAAATTTAGTTTTGTTCATTTCAATTCCACCTTATCTTAAAATTTAGGAGGTTAATTAATTATGAAAAAAAGTTTATTCAAAATCATTTGTATGGTTCTAACTTTAACGCTAGTAGCTCAATTTACCTTAGTATCTGCTGCTACAAAAGTGGATACTAATAAGGAAGACGCAGTTTCTAAAATTTATAAACAAGCTAAAGAAAGTAAACTTATTTCTCTTGCTAGTGATAATACTATTATAATTGATAATAACATATACTTGCTAGATTATTCCAAAAATGATATAGATACATATATCAACAAAATAAAATCCAGTAATAATCTTGTAAAGAAAGGGATTGGATATTATAATGATCAATTAGACTTCCAATCCTATTCAGTAGATGTAATTCAAGAAAATGCCCATAATAAAAAATCCAACATCAACACAGACAATATGATGTCACCGTTAGTCTCTGATTATCCTAATTTATATGCTTATACTGTAGCACAGCAGAATAAAGCGGAAATTGCATCTATTTTTAACGATTTAGTAAATAGTGGACAAGGGGACTCAGCATACAGTTTTACTGTTGGTTATTGGATCGGCAGTGTTGCTCCAGGCGGACCATGGGATTATAAAGTGACTTCGCTCGGTCCATGGAATAGAATGTGGACTATGAATTTGAAATACAGCAGTTTAATATATGCAAATACTGAATGGTTCGGAAATTACAATTTTGGGTTAACGGGATCTTTAAAATCCTCCATATCTAGGTATTTCTTAACGGTTTCGTAATGATAACCGGAGCGTCGCATGATTTCTCGGATAGAGCATCCTTCTACATCATGCATTCTTCTGATATACTTAATATCGTCCATTGATAACATCCTTTCCATTCCACCTTCAGTTCGTCAGACAAACTAAAGGATAACTTAAAGTGAGGGGTGTTACAATGGATTTTTTGCATCGCAGACTGTTACACTTTTTGACTGCGTTTTGTTACACTTTTATATTACATTAAACATCCAAGAATGTCAAAAACGGTTTTCTTATCCTTTCTATGAGATTTTAGACCATTCCTAACTATATTTTCGAATACTAACTTTAAGGTATTGAAAGTTTCACTAGGGAATTTTATAAGTTCAAACTATATGACAGAAAAACCCTGAAATATTTTTGCTTTCAGGGTTTTTCTGTTTATAACATTATTATTTTGATTTAGGATTGTACAACTTCAAGATAATTCAAAGTTGGTCTAGTTGTGTATGAATCACCAGTATATTCCCAACCTAATTCTGGACGCATTATTAGTCTTCTATACAATTGATATTTTGAAACTTCTATATCTTTATATATTAACAATTTACACGGTATATTTATGTATGGTGATGATATCCAAGTACCACTTGCACCTGTCTTACCTGCTGAAACACTCACACTAAACAATTCATATGCAAAACTAACTGAAACTGAAACATCATATCCACCATCTGTCCAATAAAATCCACCTGGTGAAGCAAATGACGTGCCATTTACGGGCTGATTCCCTGCATATCCAATTCTAACTTTTTTATTTGTTTGAGTACCAACCAACACAGCCTTATATTCATAATCATTAGTTGCAGGCATATTTAGCCTATTTAAATAAGAATCTATAGCCTCTTTTTCAAGTTTTGCGGGTTCCTCTCTAGGAATACTTATTATTAATTCTTTGCTCTCCTTAGTATCCCGATTTTCTTGTGCTGCAGCCATTGTTGTTGAAGCAAAAATCATGGTTAAACTTAAAATGATAGATAATAATTTTTTCATGAACATCATCCTCCTCTTTCTTAATTTTATATATTATAGTATAATAATAGCATATATATAAAATTATTGTCAGTAACTCCAGATGTTTACATTATTGGATGCAGAAAAAAATATTATCAATGTATAAGGGGGATTTTAGATGTCAATAAAAAAAATTTCTAATGTATATGTAAAGATTATTTTTATAATATTATTATTTTTGCTTTTTACATTGTCAGTGTACAGGTATAATTTTAACAATCCAATAAATAGTTTACACGGCACTTATACAAGTGAAAGTCTTCCTTTCACGTCTATTGTCTTTAATGAAAAAGACAATAATGCTTTTTATTACTACTACACAGATTCAAAAGGGAAACAAATAGAAGATAAGGGTATTTATTCAAAGAAAAAAGATAACATATATACTATAAAAAGCAACATTTTTAATAATACTGAAATTATTCGTAATAAGAATAAAATTTTTATTAAAATTGATGGAAAAGAATATATCTTCAAAAAAATCAATAATACACCATCTATAATAATTTCTAAAACATCGTAAAAATATCTTTTGGTTCAACGATGAATTTTGTGATTTAAAATTTATTCCATAAATTACACTGGAATTTCCTTGGCAAAAATGTATAAAGCTATCCTGTACCTCTAATATGATTATCTTGCCCAGCCAGACCTATAAAGGATATGATCAGTAACACCTGTACGAGCGATTATAAGGATCATACAGGCTTTTTTATGTCCAAGCCTACTCAAGTAATTGCTTCAACAGAATTTCAATTTGCATTACCTTAAAATTATGTTCAGGTTTGATAGTTTTATTCACAATTTATACCATGAATAAAAAGGTAAAGTGTCCCATTGGAAATATATAGCTAATTCTATACTGAAACAGTATTAAGCCTTGGTATTACTGGCATTAAGATTTAGTATTTTTACTAAATCTTATACTAAATCTTTAGTAACACAAATGGCAAAGTTTAAAGTAATCACCTTGCCTTTCTATTTTGCCATCGCTAAGAATAATATTTGGCTCTGTTAGATTATATAAGTGATAAATATTCATAAAAATGGCTTACCCCTTGAAGCAAGCCATTCTTAACATGTTACTTAATACATATTTTGAATATTGTGTATTAATCTTGTCCTACTTGATAACATGTAAAGTTATAATATTTTAAAATTTTTTGATAGATTTTCTGACCATGCAGTTCACTAATTTCAAGATAATCACATTTTTCATAAAAACCATTTGCATCAGGGTTTGCTCTAATGTTATATATTTAAATCCTAAATCTTTTGCATTATTTTCAAATACATTTACAAGCGACTTTGTAATACCTTGTTTTCTGAATCTTTCATCACACACAGAAAACCCATTACTAAGCTATCATTATTTTCTGGTCTTCCAAGTACAGCAGATATAACTTACCATCTACTTCAGCGTATACCATAAACTTTGACCATTCATCAATTCTGTTTTTCCATTCATCATATGTATAATTTTCTATTTTTCTTAGATGTTGACCTAAAAAATTATAACAAATAGGTTAGCTGTTAGAGTTTAGGCATTAGTTTTTCATTAATATCTTTCATAAATTCGCAGCCCATTGTAATTTACATAACTACAGTAATCAATTTTTGATAAACTGAATATTTGACTTCTTTCATTTTTAATTTAAACTCTTTGGCACCTACTACTCATGTTCTTCTCATCAAATATTAATATATTTTCGACAATAAGTCTGATCATTTTTGTAATCACATATTTATTTTATGAGACAACTTCTTGCAAGAATGTGACAACACCTCATCAACTCCAGTGTGGAATGATATAAATTCAAGATTGTTGTCATACGACAAGAAATAGGCCATATTTACAACGTTGTAATTATATGGTAACATGATTTTGTCAGCTGATGATTTTATAGTAAATCTTAAAAATGTAAAGTTACATTTAAACTATACATTTAATAAAAGGAGCGTTAAAAATGTTACAAAAAAAATTAATATCTGGTTTTCTGGTTCTATTTTTTATTATTGGCACCTACAATAATATTCTAGCTGGAACAAATAGGTATGTATATGCTCAAAACACTACTGAATCTATTAATAAAAGTAATACAGTTATGCCAAGAGATATTGTAAATGCTTTGGAGAAATCATATTCATTGGATAGTGATACAATTTCTAGTGATAAGACAAGTAATGATGTTTTAGCAACAGTAGAATTACAAAGATCTCTTTCAATTAGTATACCTAAAATTGATATAAGCAAAGTACACGATACAAATCCATTAGAACAATTACAAATTGATAATCTTATTAAGCATGGTTACAGCAAGGAACAAATCCTAACGTTAGATGCAGGTGATTATTATGAAATTGAAAAAACTTGGAAGATACCATCCGAAGCAATTTCTAATATTATGTTGTTTTTCCCAGATGTTGATATATCTGTAATCAGCGAATGGACTTGGGAAGATTATTTTGCTTATTCAAAATCTGCAGATGCAATATCTAATGTCTACGCACCAACAAAGGAACAGGAAGTAGCTCTTAACGCTAGAAATATTACTTTAAGCGATGCACGAATGCTTTTGAAAGATTTTCAAACATATGATAATTTATTATCTCAAAATGATGACACTATAAAAGCGTACATAGAGAGTTATTATAAGTTTACTATTGATAATATTAAGCAACTTGCACAAATTAGCGAACAAAGAAGTGCTACAATAAACTACTTAAATAGTTATCTAGAGGGTACAACCCTTTCATCAGTACCCCCAGTTGATTTGCAGGGTACTACTTATAGATATGTAAATTTTGAAGGATATCAAGCTGATTGGTTTCATGTTGACTCAATGTCATGGGATGCAACTACGAGAAGTGCTCAAAAGGCAGCAGTTCTAAAAGGTTACAACAAATTATATAATAAAACTGGCACGACATTTACATGTACTAACTTGTGGGGAACATGGTCTAGTAGCCAAAATGGAGCCCATGAAGGAATCGATTATGCATACGGAACAAACCCAACTATATATTCAATTTCTAGTGGAACTATATACTATTATAGTGCTACATCAACCGCAGGAATATTAGGAATTTATGATGGCACAAACACAAATTTCTATTATCATATGAATACTATAAATATAAGATCAAATGGTGCACTTTTAGGTACAGTGTTAAATCCAAGCCCAGAAATCAAAGTTGGTTCCGGAGACTCAGTTGGTACGCAAGGTATGAAAGGTAATGCTTCAGGAAATCATGTGCATTATGAGGTTGATTCAGGTAGGAGAACATCTGGATATGGTGAAAGCGATAATACTTTAAGTTCTGCAAATCCCTACACTAGTATTACAACTTTTATCAAATAAATATTAATATAACAATAATTACAACCCAATTACATTTATCAATTTTTTATTCCATAAAGTAATAATAAAGAATGTAGCAAAACGTATATCAATCTGTTAAAAATTCAATTAATATATTGATATACTTTCAAAATTTTTATAAGTCGTACATCAACATAAGCTTTATCTAGCCTTGTTTATGTTTATCTGTAGTAGATTTATTTCATTGAAATAAGTCTACTATTTCAATAAGTTCAACATCAATGAATAGCATACAAATTATTAGTGAGGTGTTAACAATATGAAAAGATTTTTGCCAACTTTTTTATTATTTATTGTACTTTTTGTTGGTTGTAGCAAAACTCTTGAGCTCCAGAAAACAACACAACCAGATAAGCACAATCAAATTAATAATACATATTCACCTGATAAAGGATTTGTAATAGAGCATAGGATAGGTTCTGATTTAATTGATAAATCCTCCAGTTATATTACTGAAAAATTTAACGGGATTGAGGGGAGAAATTGGATACCATTATTTTTCCTTGATAATGAGAATTTTCTTT
This sequence comes from Clostridiaceae bacterium, assembly GCA_041639705.1. GTDB lineage: Bacteria > Bacillota > Clostridia > Clostridiales > Caloramatoraceae > JARDZI01. The sequence continues at coordinate 7,915 of JBEQBT010000091.1, forward strand.
ATCAAACCCATGGACCAATGGGTGGAAATAGTTGGTTATATAAGTATAATATTAAAAATAAAAAATCAGATAAATTATTTCCACTAGATGGATATGTTCAACCTTTTAGTATTCAGGATTCTGAGAATTTTACTATCTCTGATAATATTAGGATGTTAACGGTAAAGAATAACAATATTAGCAAACAGATTTTATTTCAAGACTGGAAAGAACAACATAGTGAATATAAATCCTATGAAATTGCTGGTAATCCTGATAATCAAAAACTATTTATTTTTAACACCACAAAAAATAGTATTTTAACAGATATAAACTTGGCAAATACTATAGAATTGCCCTTTAAGGGAGTATATAGAGCAAGCTGGATAGATAACAACAACTTAGTTATAGGTGCTTTTGATAATGTTAAAGAACTATCAGGCAGCGCAATAATTACATATAATATTCAAACTAAGAGCACGACCAAAACTTATCTTAGTGATAATGAAGTATTTGTTGATCCCTATCGCATGAATAATAATTATGTAAGATTTACACCTATTAATAATAATAAAATTGTATCAGGGAATATTGGAATAGTGGATTCAAAGAATAATAAACTAATATTCTTTAAATTAGATAACGTGGTAGATCTGGAATTAAAGCTTGATTATAAATGGGTTCTATCTATCAATACCGAAAAGCCGGTAGATTTTAACCTTTGGTATGGAACAACAGACGGATTCGTTCGTTTATCTGTTTATGATGTTAATGAGGGCACTTACATTATAAGAGATAATAAAATGTCCAGACCCAATGGAGGTATGATAATTTCCCCAGATGGAAAGACAATTATATATTTGGCAATAGATACAATATATATTAACTACGAAAAATAGTATAAGAATGCTATTGATGGTCTCTTAAGTCCCTTAATTGTTTTGGACAAAGAACGAAACAACTAATAATTAAATTATAGCAGTTTAAATATCTCTGTTATATAAATTTTAAGCCATGATTTTAATTAAAATTCAATCCAACTTAAGTATATTAATTTATTGCCAACCCCACCAGGGGCATATCGGTTTTCTACCATGGTTTTATACTTGTTAACGGCTTCTTCATCGTCTATAATAGTCTCCAAAACCTTTATTTTGCTATTATCAATCATTACTATTGTCCACATAAAATCAATCCCTTCATTTGTCTTCTAAACAGGTAGAGAGGACTTTCTTAATTGCTGTGACATACCCTGCTTTGTAAATAGAATGTTCTTTATACTTGATTCTACCTTGGCCATCGGTTGTCCAACCTTGCTCTTTAAGAAATTCATCGGAGATTGCATGTTGTAATGCGGTAATTTCCGAGGGAAGGAGATTACTCATTAGCGGAAGTATCTCCACATTCGCACTGCTATTTAGTATAGGTCGAGTATGGGTTCTCATATCAATTGTAATTGTTGTTTGCCTCTTAAGTAATGAATTTTCCCCCTTTAGTTTGCGGTTTTCAGCTAAAACAACACCAACTAATGCACGAATAGTCGGGTCAGTTATACCCTCAAGTATCTCTTCTGATATAGCACTTTCTTGTTTTGCTTTTGGCTTTTTCGTAACACCATCAACATAACTTGCCCAACATTGCATTAATGCCCTATAATCTGCACCTTCCTTATTCCGAATGGTTTGTTCAGATGGACCTTTTACTTTCGCTAATAAACGCCCTATTGTTGGGATGGAAAAATCCTTACTGCCACGCTCATACTTTGGTACAACCTTAATTCCATCATCATTCTCAACCGAAAAATAATTATCAAGTACCCAATTCAAGAAATTATTAACGTAGCGAAGAATCCTTTTAACATCATGACTTGTTTTCAATTGGCTTAAGCAAGTATGATAAAACGATTCTATAATATAATCTCGCCTTAAGAACTGTGCAGGAATTTTACTCGTATTTTTTTCGTGAATATAGTCATATAAGAATTTTTTCACCGCATTCAAAGCTGAGCATTTTCCTCTTTTGATAGGTTTTAACCATTCCTCTGCCAATGAGCGCCATTGTTCAAGGTCGGGATTTATTTCTGTCATCCAACTTAAGGTTACATCAGTCTTTTGTCCAAGTTTGGGAATTCCTTTTCGCCTACCATTTTTATTTCTCCTTCCTTTGAATCCAGTATTTTTGCTTTTTGCATTCTTGATTAAACCATACATCCAGGTCTACACTCATAGGAAGTAATTCACCATTTTCCAATACCTTACTTGCTTTACCAAGTTCATTTGTTACTCGGACTATTGTTGGCTCTGTATACACATCCTGTGAATATTCTGATTTATGGTGCATCCCTGCTTTAATAACTTGGCGGTCTATATTCGAATTACTTACACGTTGCCCATAAGCATGTCGATGTCCATGTTCAGTAGTGCCAAACATTTTCCCTACTGTAAGCCCAATTTTTTGTACTGCTCTGGCATGTGACTGTCGAAATGATGCAATGGTGTACATTTCACCTTTATATTTGTCATCTAATGATACAAAAAGGAATGGGTGTGTATCAGGAATTTTCTCATGAATCCGTTGAGCCATATACATCTTCCATACTTGCATAAAAAGGTAGCCCCATTGACGAGGAAACCAATGAACTTGCATATAATTTTGCTGTGCATTCGACATCTTAGGATTTTTCCATCCTGCATGCCGAAGTCCTGTACACTTGTTACGAGGTGATATACCATATTTTATGTGTAGGTATGCATCACGATTAGTCAAAAACCTACCATCTGGCATCTTGAAGTCTTTTGGGGCGCTGCCATCAACTGGATGATAGACACGCACAAGAGCAAGTTGTGGGTCAAATGGGTCTGGCATTACGTCATGAACCCAAATATGAAATGGTTCACACTCTCTTAACCCTCCACCATGCATTAATATAGTTATCGCAATATCACGCCAGTTATATTTATCAAGGAGATTAAGGCTATTCTTTCTATCTGTTTTTTTAAAACCTTCCCAAAATAAGTCATGTATCCTATCTTCAGGAAAAGCTTTAACACCACCAAAGTCACCCGAAGGTACTTGTCTTTTCTTTACATTCCGAACCTTTTTTGCAGTTTCTGATATCTTTAATGAGCTATCCAAGTGTCCCAGAAAAGAGCGATAACTCTTATTGATTAATGCCATCCAATTTAACCTTTCTTCATATTTAGTAGCATCTCTCCAGGGATTAAGCTGTACTGCTCCATATTCTTTATGAATCCAATCTGAGAATTCACTTAAAGCAAACAATAAAGCATGTGCTGTAATAGTACGTTTTGGCAACCAATAAAGACCACTTGGGTCATAACCATCTTCATTAATAGTTCCTGAATAGATTGCATTAGTAAAAGACTCAAAAAAAACCTTTGGATTCGGAAAACAGTTATGATTAGCATCTATATAGTCCAGTAACAGTCCAACAACCTGTATGAGCTTACTATGCCATGTATTACTCATTACCTGATTTTTAATAAGGTATTCATGAAGTAGCCATAAGGGGGTGATTCTATCATTCTGTTCAATTAATAAAACAGGTATTTCTATGTTCATTCCTGTATTGTCTCGGATAGTTTTGGATAAAATTTTTACATGTATCATGAAATACCACCTTCAACTTTAATTATTTATATCCTTTCTATTATTCATTACATCAATAGTCCTTCCCAAAAATTGTATTTGGTGTACCTTTTACTATATATCACATATTTCGCCTAACTAAATTTACCAACTGGGCATTTTAATGCATTAAAAGAAAATAATTACCAAATATTTACAAAAAGGATTTTTTAACTTTATGTCGAATATCATCTATATACAATACTTTAAGG
>JBEQBT010000092.1:0-11637 GCA_041639705.1 Clostridiaceae bacterium
TGTCAACCTCAGGAAGTACAGCAACTGTTGCAGTTGAAGTGTGGATTCTTCCACTGGATTCAGTTTCAGGTACTCTTTGAACCCTGTGAACTCCACTCTCAAATTTTAACTTACTATATGCCCCTTGACCCTTTATAAGAAATATAATTTCTTTAAAGCCTCCAATATCATTAGGGCTTGAGGACATAATCTCTGTTTTCCAGTTATGCCTTTCAGCATATCTTGTATACATTCTAAATAGATTCCCAGCGAATAATGCAGCCTCGTCTCCACCTGCACCACCTCTGATTTCAACAAATACATTTCTATCATCATTTGGATCCTTAGGAATAAGCAATAGCTTTAGCTCATTTTCTATTCTAGGCTTTGCTTCCTCAAGGGACTTTAATTCCTCTTGAATAAGCTCTTCCATTTCCTTATCACCCTTATCATTTAACATTTCTCTATCATCATTAATTCTCTGTATATTCTCTTTATATTCTCTGTATTTAATTACAATCTCTTCAAGAGAATTATGTTCCTTACAAAGCTTCTGAAAAAGATTAACATCTGATATTACTTCAGGATCACTTACTTTTCTAGAAAGCTCTTCATATTTTTCTTCAATAAATTCAAGCTTATTTAGCATAGTTCCACACTCCACATTAGTTTTTACATCAGTATATTATATCATAAATTAAAATTATTAAACAATATATCTTTGACTTATATATTTAGCATAAATAATTTTACATTTAAAAAATCATTTATGCTAAATATTTTCATTGATTCATATAACGAAATAAATACCCTTGTGTAAAATCTTTATTGCGTTATATATAGTTTAAAATAATATTTGACTAATACAACATTATTCCCAGTATAGCTGCCCCTATTATCACAAGTATTGGATCAACCTTCTTTATAAAAAGTACTCCAAAACTCAATAGAAATATAACTGCCCCCTTAATATCTACATTTATGTTGGGTACACTTGTTATGGTCACAGTATAGGCGGCTGCCGCAAGTAGTCCTAAAACCCCGGGTCTGATACCCTTAAAAATTGCTTTAACTGATCTTTTTTCATATAACTTTACAAAAAAGCTTGCAATAATTAATATCATTATAAATGATGGAAGTACCACTCCAAGGGTTGCTGCAATGCTTCCTAAAACTCCTGCTTTAGTATATCCAATATAGGTTGCAGAATTAATTGACACGGGGCCAGGTGTCATCTGGGAAATGGCCAATATGTCAGAAAACTCCTGCATAGTCATCCAGTTGTTTCTTTCTATGACCTCCTTTTGAATAAATGGAAGCATAGCATATCCCCCACCAATTGAAAAGGTTCCAATCTTTGCAAATGTTAAAAATAGCTTAATTATTATTCCCATTTGATTCTTCCTCCCCTTGTGCCTCTACTGGTTTCTCTTGGTCTGGAAATTTCTTTTCTCTTCCAAATAGGAAACCTATCAATCCAGCTGAGATTATAATCAATATAGGATCTTGCTTTAAAAATAAATTTAACACAAATGCAAGTACTGTTATTGTGTACCACCACAATTTGATTTTACTGCTCTTTCCAATCTTATATACGGAAAATGTTATTAATGCCGCAACAGCAGGTCTTATTCCCATAAATGCCTGTTGAACAATTTTTTCACCCATTATTGCTGTAAAAAATATGGCTATAAAAATTATACTCAAAAATGAAGGTAATACACAACCAATGGTAGCAAATGCTGCACCTGTTATCCCTTTTAACTTATACCCTATAAAAGTAGACATGTTTACAGCAAGTGCTCCAGGAGTAGATTGGGATACTGCAAGTATATCAATAAATTCATCCTTTTCTATCCATTTCTTTTTATCAACAACCTCTGATTGGATTATTGGCACCATTGCATATCCACCGCCCAAAGTAAATGCTCCAATCTTTGCAAAAACCAGAAACAACTGAAATAACATCCTATTTCCTCCATCCTGTTACAACTCTATCATTCCCTGCCAGGTCCTTTGTGCAATATACATTACTAAATCCATTTTCTATAAGTATATTCTTTACAGCCTCTCCCTGGTCATATCCAATTTCATATGCAATAAAACCACCTGGGTTTATAAAATTCAGAGACTGTAATGTGATTTCTCTATAAAAATACAAACCATCTATTCCTCCAGACAGTGCCGTATAGGGTTCAAAATTTCTTACCTCCCTCATAAGAGTTGGAATAACATCCTCTCTTATATATGGAGGGTTTGATATTATTACATCTATTGAGTTAAACAGATTTTTGTCCAAGGATGTTAGCATATCTGACTTAACTATATGTATCCTGTCAAAAACCTGATTCTTTTCAGCGTTAATAACTGTAACCTCTAAAGGTATATCCATTTTATCTATTGCATATACCATTGCATCTGACCTATACTTTGCAATAGCTACTGATATGGCTCCACTTCCACAGCCAACATCCACCACTAATGGGCTTTCCATTCCATTCATATTTTTAAGTACTTCCTCAACTAGTATCTCCGTATCTCCCCTTGGTATTAATACACCAGGCTTAACTATGAAATCAAGGGACATAAACTCCTGTTTCCCAACTATATATTGCACAGGTTCCCCATTTTTTCTTCTTTCAATCATTTTAAAAAATTCTTCTTCAATGCTGTTCTCAAGCTCCATATCCCTGTTAATGTATATATATATTTTATCCTTTTGTAATACATGACTTAAAATAACCTCAGCATCAAGCTGAGGCGAATTAAAACCATTTAATTTATTACAGGCATCTTTAATTGCCTCAAAGATCTTCACCAGTTATCATCCTCTCCATCAGGTAAAACCGCCTTAAGTGCTGCTATCGCAACCTCCAGCTGTTTTTTATCAGGTTCTCTTGTGGTTAGGTATTGCAGCATTAATCCTGGATATGAAATGACCTTTGCTAGTCCACTTTCAGATTTTCCAAGCCATTTTATAAGCTCATAGGATAAACCAGCAACCACAGGAAGCAATACTATTCTAGATATTATTCTCATTATTATTCCTGGCCATCCTAAAAAACTAAATAAAATTATACTTATAAACATTACAATAAGAAGAAAATTGGTTCCACACCTTGGATGAAGTCTTTCGTATTTTTTTGCATTTTCAGGAGTAAGCTCTTCTCCCGCTTCATAGCAGAATATGCTTTTATGCTCCGCGCCATGATATTCAAAAACCCTCTGAATATCCTTCAGCTTGCTTATCAGATAAATATAAGCAATAAAAATAATAAGTCTGACTAACCCTTCAAACAAGTTCTTGAGTATGGAATTTTGTGTTACCTTGTCGATTATATTTGCTGAATAGGTTGGAATTCCAACAAATATAGCTATTGCAATTATAAATGTCAGTGCTAAAGAAAAACCCATTATCACTCCTTCAGCTTTATCTCCCAACTTTTCCTTTAAAAATTTATCAAATTTACTTTCAGTTTCTTCCTCATCAAAAAATGAAGCTGAATAGGTTAAACTCTTTATCCCAGTTCCAAGAGAATCGAATAGGGCTACTGTTCCCCTTATTATTGGTATAGAAAGTATTTTATTTCTCTTCGTAAGTGGCAGGCTGTCCTTAACATCAACTATTATTTCTCCATCAGGCTTTCTTACTGCAATAGCAATCTTTTTAGGCCCTCTCATCATAACTCCTTCAATAACTGCCTGTCCTCCAATACTAGTTTTCTTCGCCATCAAATCACCTCTCCATCATTGTTTTATTATATCACATTATATGATTTCTAGGTACCATAGTTGCAAGAGAAATTTTGTATAAAAAAGAATCGGATGTCTCAAATATCCAATTCTCTAAATATCTCACCCATTATTTACTTTCCATTGCTTTCTCCTCTTCATATTTGCTTTTTAGATCATAATAGCATCTGGGACAGAGTGCCTCATATTCTATATTATCCTGATCATCGATGGCAACCTGCTTACCTTCAAAAACAAATTTTCCATTTATCTTTCTTCCATTTAGCAATGCTTTCTTGCCGCATTGACATATAGTCTTTAACTCTTCTAAGCTGTGAGCAATTAATAGGAGTCTTGTACTTCCCTCAAATCCATTCATTTGAAAATCAGTTCTAAGTCCATAGCATATAACAGGAATGCCCATCTTTACAGCTATTTCAAATAACTGATCTATTTGATCCTTCTTAAAAAACTGTGCCTCATCAACAAGTATGCAGTCAATAGCTCCACGTTCTTTAATCCTTATACCAACCTCATCATATACGTTTTTATCTCCTGCCAAATACATGTCCGCTTCTCTTGTAACACCCAGTCTTGAAACTACCTTGTTGCCACCTTTTGTATCTGTCATGGGTTTAATAATTATTGCATTCATACCTCTTTCTTCATAGTTATATGCCACCTGTAGTAAATTAGTAGATTTTCCACAATTCATGGCTCCGTACCTAAAATATAGCTTGCTCATATTAGTGCCTGCCCCCAATATAAATTTTTTGATTTAAATAACACAAGAATACCTGAGATTCACTTTTATAACCTATTTAATTATATATAATATCGCCTCACATAACAATTGCTTAACTAGATTTATGTCGGGAATTTTTTTCAAAAAAATATTGCAAAAAAACAAAAAGACCGGATATCCGGTCCTAAATAACAACAAAAAATTGAAAGACCGAGAAATCGGTCTTAAAATTACAAACTAAGTACAAAGTCTTACTCAGACTTTTCTTCTTGTTCAGATTTCATGTTATATTTCTTCATGAACTTTTCAATTCTGCCACCGGCATCCATAAACTTTTGCTTGCCTGTATAGAATGGATGGCACTTTGAGCAAACTTCAACCTTTAATTCATTTTTAACTGAGCCAGTTGTAAAAGTATTACCACATGCACATTTAACAACAGCTTCATGTGAATAGTTTGGATGAATCTTTTCTTTCATCTATTTCACCTCTTTCTGCACAACTTTTAAAACCATAACAATTTGATACCTTTTATACCTGTACTATAAACAGGCTATAATACTTTCTAAGTGTTAGACAACATAAAAAGACATATTTATCCCTAACTCCTAACATTATATCATAGTGATTATGTTTAATCAACCATTTATATTAACACATTTTTTTATTTTTTTATCAATTTCTAAGACTCCACCTTCTATAAGGTGGAGTTTCCACTTTTTGCTTCAGGTGGGGTAGAGTCCCCACCTGAAGTCTCGATGTTCAGCTTTAGCTGAACGAGTTCACTATTCTTTTGCCTTCAAACTTGTTTTGGGAAAGACTGAACAAATTCTTTATTGTTCTTAGTCCTTACTAGAGCTGTTAAAAGATGTTCAGTTGCTTCCTGAGTTGATTCATTTGAAAGCAGCTTTCTTATTGCAGCAATTGCCATACTCTCCTCAGGTTTTAGTAATAAATCTTCTCTTCTGGTTCCAGATTTATTTATGTCTATTGCAGGGAATACTCTTCTTTCCTGAAGCTTTCTATCTAGATGAACCTCCATGTTTCCAGTTCCCTTAAACTCTTCAAAAATCATATCATCCATACGACTTCCTGTTTCTATAAGTGCAGTCGATAGAATAGTAAGACTTCCGCCTTCTTCGATATTTCTAGCTGCTCCAAAGAACTTTTTAGGTTGGATTAGGGCACCTGGGTCAAGCCCTCCTGATAGGGTCCTTCCAGTAGGAGAAATAGTAAGATTGTATGCCCTTGCCAGTCTTGTAATACTGTCCATTAGTATTACAACATCCATTTTCATCTCGACAAGTCTTTTAGCACGCTCAAGAACTAATTCAGTAACTCTTGTATGATTATTTGGTTCCTCATCAAAGGTTGAATATACAACTTCACCATTAATGGATCTTTGCATATCTGTAACCTCTTCAGGTCTTTCATCTATTAAAAGAACAATTAATTTTACATCTGGATAGTTTTGTGAAATTGAGTTGGCAATTTTTTTAAGTAAAACTGTTTTTCCTGCCTTTGGAGGTGCTACTATTAATCCTCTTTGCCCTCTTCCAAGTGGTGCTATCAAATCTATTATTCTTGTTGCTAGATCATTACTTGTAGTTTCAAGACTCAACCTGTTATCGGGAAAAATTGGCGTGAGATTTTCAAATGCCTTTCTTCCATAAACTCGCTCAGGAGCGGATCCATTTATCTCTTGAAGATAAATCAATGCCTTGTACTTTTCTGTTTCCCTTGGGAATCTTGCTTTGCCTTTTATTTTATCCCCAGTTCTGAGGTTAAATTTCCTAATTTGCGAGGGTGAAACATATATATCTCTAGGACCCTGCTGATAATTATCAAGTCTTAAAAAACCATAGGATTGATTTTCTATTAACTCAAATACTCCTTCAACAGTATCAGAATCCTGTATCAGTTCCTTCATTCTTTCTCTTTTTTCTTCATTAATGTCATTTAATTTTATTTTTTCAACTACAGCTGGTTCCTCCTCTGGAATGTCCTCAGGTAAACCTTCTTCTTCCTCATCCTCATCCTTCACAATTTCTAGAGTTTTGTTTTCCTGATAGTTTAATATTCCCTCGATTAATTCACTTTTTCTATATTTAGTAACGGATTTAATGCCTAACCCTTTACCAATTTCCCTTAACTCATCAAGGGTTTTTTGCTTCAATTCCTCAAAATTCATAAAGCACCTCCATGCAATAGGCCTTATAATCTTGGCCTTAAACAATTACTATTTTATTATATTTAGATTGTTATATAATTTCATCGATGTATAAAAAAACCGCATTATAGGCTTACGAATAAAAATTAAATGAAAATTAATATTGCAAATAAAGATATGTAAATTATGCATAGAACACACATAATCTAGAAATGATTTAAAATATCATTTACCATTCATTATTAACCATTTTTAAATTTTTAAAACCTATTGGGAAATATAATTAGAAATTATTAAAGGAAGACTGACTCTCATTGATACAATAGAATTAATCAGACCGACTTCTTATATATATTATACCTATAAATTCAAAAAGTAAATAGTATAGATAATTAATTGTTAATATTTTACACAATATTTCAACAACCCTACTGCTATGCCTTATGTTCTAGTATATTTCAAATACAGAAACTATAAAAAAATGTCAAGAATCGAAATGTTCCTGACATTTTTTATGAGAAGGATAATTTCTATCTACTAGGATTATGAATTGTATTAATAAACCTTATTGTACCAGTTTTAGCCCTCATAACAACCGACTGGGTCTTTGCTTTTTCATTTTCGTAATATACTACTCCCTTTAATAAATCTCCATCGGATACTCCAGTTGCGGCAAAGTATACTTCATCACCTATTACCACATCATCTATTGTCATGATTTTTTTCAAATCCTTTATTCCCATATCATAACATCTTGTTTTTTCTTCATCGTTCTCAGGAAGAAGCCTTACCTGCATATCTCCACCCATGCATTTTAATGCTGCAGCTGCTATAACTCCCTCAGGAGCACCTCCTGAACCTACCAGAATATCAACTCCTGTATCCTCAAAGCATGTAGCAATTGCTCCTGCTACATCTCCAGCCGTAATTAGCTTCATTCTGGCTCCAACTAATCTGACTTCATTCATAAGCTTTTGATGCCTTTCTCTATCAAGCATTATTACTGTAACATCTTCTATATTTTTACCAAGTGCCTTAGCTACATTTTTAATATTTTCACTTAATGGAGCATATAAATCAATTGCACCTTTTGCCCTAGGACCAACTGCAATTTTTTCCATATACATATCTGGTGCATGAAGTAAACATCCTTTTTTAGCAAGTGCAACTACTGCAATAGCATTAGTAAGCCCTCTTGCTACCAGTTCAGTACCATCCAGTGGATCAACTGCTATATCTACCTCCATGGATTTATCATCCCCACATCCTACATTTTCTCCAATATATAGCATAGGTGCTTCGTCCATTTCTCCTTCACCAATAACTACTGTACCCCTAACACTAAGTATGTCAAACATTCTTCGCATTCCATCTACTGCTGCCTGATCTGCAGCATTTTTATCGCCTCTGCCCATAAGTTTTCCTGAACCTAATGCCGCTGCCTCTGTTACTCTAACTAAACCTAATGCAAGGTCTCTATCCATTAATAATCCCCCTAATTAAATGCTTTGTTGCATATTTAATATATGTTTTTATATTAATATTATATACATCCTATTTTAAAAACGTCAATAAATATTGCTAATACTTCATATGTGCTATACTATTAGATGAAAACTATTTGAAAAGATAAAATTTAAAAGCATGCCTTTTGGCATGCTTTAATTTATTTTTTAGGTACCTTTTTCCAATCATTAAGGAATTTCTCTATCCCTAGGTCTGTTTGTGGATGCTTTGTAAGCTGTTCAAGAACCTTAAATGGTATTGTAGCAATATGTGCTCCTGCAAGGGCAGCTTGAATCACATGAATTGGATGCCTTATACTTGCAGCAATTATTTCAGTTTCAATACCATAGTTATCAAATATCCTTACTATTTCCTCAACTAGTTTCATTCCATCACATCCTACATCATCAAGCCTTCCAACAAATGGGCTAACGTATGATGCACCTGCTTTTGCAGCCATAAGTGCCTGGGCAGATGAAAATATCAAAGTTACGTTGGTCTTAATATTTTTCTTTGAAAGTACATTAACAGCCTTTAGACCTTCTATTGTCATAGGTATTTTTACAACAATGTTCTTATGTATCTTAACAAGTTCCTTTGCTTCTCTAATCATTCCTTCATGATCCAGACTAATAACCTCTGCACTTATTGGTCCATCAACTATTGATGTAATTTCCCCAACTACCTCAGTGAAATCTCTTCCTTCCCTTGCAATAAGGGATGGGTTTGTGGTCACTCCGCTTAGTACACCCCAGCTTTCAGCCTCTCTTATTTCTTCAACATTAGCGGTGTCGATAAAAATTTTCATAGTCAATCCTCCATTCTATCAAATCATTTTAACTTTACTAGCACAGTATTTTTTCTTCCACTTACTCCAAGTGACTCCAAAAGCTCAAACATATCATCCATATATTTTTTTACAAAATCATTTACATGATAATATTTCCCAAGAAATGCTATTTCCATTCCTATTGTTGGGCAGCTTATTATGTTAATTGGTTGATCAATAACACGCTTTAGTTTAAATCTATATTTATGCTGTTTTTCACATGCTATACAATCTATATTCAAAATAAGCTCGCCCTTTGCCACATTGGCTTGAAGTATTCTATTTCCGCATTTACAATGGAAGTCTTTTGAACTTTTAAGCTTAAACAAATCTATATCTACTATACTATATGTCCCACATTTACTGCACTTAACAGCAATTTTACCCGTTGTATTTAATACCATTTTTCACACCCCCGTAGAGGATTAATAAATTAATTTATATATTTGTTTTGTTATTGTTATTATAAATATTATTCTCCGTATATTTCAAAAATCCTTTAACTGTCGAATTATTTTATTTATAAACAGTAGTGTCATAGTATATACTATTTGTTCTTCAAAAGAAGGATTTTATATATAGTTTGAAGAATATTAACATATGCGAATTATATTGGGTGAATACTAATCTTATACCTTTTATAATTATTTTCTATTTTATTTAATATGAATTTATCAATCTCAATTTCTTTAAGGGGGAATACAAATGTCAGTTGGAGAAAAAGTAATTTTAAGATTAAGAATGTCAAGTCATGACGCACACTATGGTGGAAATCTTGTAGATGGTGCAAGGATGCTGGGATTGTTTGGAGATGTAGCAACAGAGCTTCTAATCCGTAATGATGGGGATGAAGGTCTTTTTAGAGCCTACGACAGTGTTGAATTTTTAGCTCCAGTTTATGCAGGAGACTATATCGAGGCTGTGGGAGAAATTGTTTCAATTGGAAATACATCAAGGAAAATGATATTTGAAGCAAGAAAGGTCATTGCACCAGTGCCTGGCAGTGATTCAGCATGTGACCAGCTGAAAGAACCTGTAGTTGTTTGTAAGGCCTCTGGAACATGTGTTGTTCCTAAGGACAAACAAAGGTATATCAAATAGGGGGTATTATTATGGAAAAATTGATTATTACATGTGCATTAACTGGTGCTGAGGTTACAAAGGAACAAAATCCTGCAGTGCCATATACACCAGAGGAAATGGCACAGTCTGCATATGAAGCATATATGGCAGGTGCCTCCATACTTCATCTTCACGTAAGAGAGGATGATGGAACACCAACACAATCAAAGGAAAGATTTAAAAGAAATATTGAGCTTATAAGAGAAAAATGTCCAGATGCAATTATCCAGGTTTCAACTGGTGGTGCAGTTGGAATGTCCGATGATGAAAGGCTCCAACCTGTGGAGCTTTCACCAGAAATGGCAACTTTAGATGCAGGAACTATTAATTTTGGTGATGATATTTTTGTTAATAGCTGGCCATCACTTATAAATTTTGCAAAAAGAATGAAGGAAAGACAAGTAAAACCTGAAATCGAAGTATTTGACAGAGGCATGGTAGAAAATGCAGTAAGGCTTCATAAAATGGGCTTATTAAATGCACCAATGCATTTTGATTTTGTACTTGGTGTTCCAGGAGGAATGCCTGCAACCATGGAGGATCTAATGCATATGATTCGCTCAATACCAGTTGGCTCAACCTGGACTGCAGCAGGAGTTGGAAGGCATCAGCTGACCATGGCAGTTGCAGCAATAATAATAGGAGGCCATGCAAGAGTTGGGCTTGAGGATAACATATATTTTTCAAAGGGAGTCCTTACAAAATCAAATGGAGAGCTCGTAGAAAGAATAGCAAAGCTCTCAAGGGAGCTTGGCAGAGAGGTTGCAACTCCAGATGAGGCAAGAAAGATCCTTGGCATAAGTAAATAAAAAAATGGCAGCCATATGACTTATTACTTATTCATGTAAGTCATATGGTTGCCACTTATACTATTGCCTGCAACAGCCTCTTAATGTTTAATTTTATTATCTTCCCAGAGATGCCTTTATAAAATCTCTAAATAGTGGATGGGATCTGTTTGGTCTTGATTTAAATTCTGGATGGAACTGCACCCCAACAAACCACTTATGTGATGGTATCTCAATTATCTCAACAAGCCTATCGTCAGGAGATGTTCCTGAAAGTACCATGCCTGCCGAGGTTATTTGACTTCTAAATTCATTATTAAACTCATATCTATGTCTGTGTCTTTCATATATAACTTCATCCTTATATGCTGCATAGCTAAATGTATTATCCTGTAGCTTACATGGATATAGACCGAGTCTCATGGTTCCACCCTTTTCATCTATCTCCCTTTGTTCAGGCATTAAATCAATTACTGGATGCCTTGAATCTGGATCTATTTCTGATGTATTTGCATCCTTATAACCTAATACATTTCTTGAAAATTCAATAACTGCACACTGCATACCAAGGCATATTCCAAATAGAGGAACATTATTTTCCCTAGCATATTTAACAGCAAGTATCTTTCCTTCTATCCCCCTATCCCCAAAACCACCAGGGACAAGTATTCCGTCTGCACTTTTTAGTATTTCCTCATAATTTGAAGTTTCAACATCACATGCATTGATCCAATCAATATCAACAACACAATCATTTGCAATACCC
>JBEQBT010000093.1:0-11528 GCA_041639705.1 Clostridiaceae bacterium
ACTTATTTTTTTCTTCTATACACCTATGTTATACTTTTCAAATTAATATTTTTATGATATAACTAAAAATATTTACTGTAATAATGAGTTCTTAAGAAATATTTTAAAAATTCATGGAAATATAATTATTGTAGAGGTATTTCTATTAAATGACTTGACACGGAATTTGCATTATGGTAACATAATAAAATGCACGATAATAGGGAATCTATGCATATTGTTGGATGGTTTTCTATAATAATTTGTTATTGTATATTTTGATATAGTTTTGTTAAAAATATAAGGATAGCTAATATCCGAAGGCTTTCATTAGCAAATTCAGCTTTTGGCTATTTACTATGCATAAGGGGTGAGAATTTATGATACATCCTGTAAAGGTTGGCAGGAGAACTAGAATGAGTTTCTCCAAAATCAATGAAGTAATCGACATGCCAAATCTAATTGAACTTCAATTAGACTCTTACAAGGGATTTCTTGAAGACGGTCTTAAAGAAGTATTCGATGATGTAAATCCTATCACTGACTACACAGGAAACCTTGTCCTCGAATTTATCGATTACAAACTTGACCTTGAGAATATTAAGTACACAGTTGAAGAATGTAAGGAAAGAGATGCAACCTATGCTGCACCTCTAAAAGTCAAGGTCAGATTAGTAAACAAGGAAACAGGAGAAGTAAAAGATCAGGAAGTTTTCATGGGAGATTTCCCACTGATGACTGACCAGGGAACATTTATAATTAATGGTGCTGAACGTGTAATCGTCAGCCAGCTTGTTCGTTCTCCTGGAGTATACTATGCTGAGACAATTGATAAATCTGGAAAAAGATTATATTCATCCACTGTAATTCCTAACAGAGGAGCATGGATTGAATATGAATCAGATTCAAATGACATAATTCATGTAAGAATTGATAGAACAAGAAAACTGCCGCTTACAGTTTTCATAAGGGCACTAGGATTAGGTTCTGATGGTGAAATAATTCAATTTTTTGGAGATGATGAGCATTTAAGAGTAACCATCGAAAAAGATAATACAAAAACTGTTGAAGAAGGTCTTCTAGAGGTTTATAAAAGATTAAGACCAGGAGAACCACCCACAGTTGAGAGCGCTACTTCTCTTATAGAAGGATTGTTTTTTGATCCAAAGCGCTATGATTTATCTAGAGTAGGAAGATACAAGTTTAATAAAAAACTAGCTATTGCAAGACGATTAATAGATCAGATAGCTGCAGAACCTATTATTAATCCTCAAACAGGTGAAATACTTGTAGAAGAGGGTCAGAAGATTGAAAGAGAAATTGCAGATATTATCCAGAGTTCAGGGATAAATGTTGTAAATGTATTGGTTGATGGTAAAAAACTTAAAATTATAGGGAATAATTTTGTAGATATACATAAGCTTAATCTCCCCTATGATTTTTCAAATCTTAACATTAAAGAGATGGTGCATTATCCAACGTTACAGGAAATCTTGAATCAATACAGTGATGAAGACGATATTAAGGATGCAATTAGGCAAAGATTAAATCAACTTATACCAAAACACATAATTAAGGATGATATGTATGCTTCAATAAGCTATTGTATTAATTTATCATATGGAATTGGATATGTAGATGATATTGATCATTTAGGTAATAGAAGATTAAGGTCTGTTGGTGAATTACTTCAAAATCAATTTAGAATTGGACTTTCAAGAATGGAGAGAGTTGTTAAGGAAAGAATGACTATCCAAGATCTTGACGTTGCAACTCCTCAAGCTCTTATAAATATAAGGCCTGTTTCTGCTGCAATTAAGGAATTTTTTGGAAGCTCCCAGCTTTCTCAGTTTATGGATCAAACTAATCCATTAACAGAACTTACACATAAAAGAAGACTTTCTGCATTGGGACCTGGTGGTCTTTCAAGAGAGAGAGCGGGCTTTGAGGTTAGAGACGTTCACAACTCTCACTATGGAAGAATGTGCCCAGTTGAGACTCCTGAAGGTCCAAACATAGGACTTATAAACTCTCTAGCAACCTATGCAAAGGTAAATGACTATGGGTTTATTGAGGCACCATATAGGGTTGTCGACAAGAAAAATGGAATTGTAACCGATAAGGTACTTTATTTGACAGCAGATGAAGAGGATAAATATATCGTTGCTCAAGCTAATCAACCTCTAGATGAAGAGGGAAGATTTATAGATAAGAGAATTACTTGCAGATCAAAGGATGATATTATTGTTATTTCTCCTTCTGAGGCTGACTTAATGGACGTATCACCTAAACAACTGGTTTCAGTTGCGACTGCTATGATTCCATTCCTTGAAAATGATGATGCTAACCGTGCTTTAATGGGTTCAAATATGCAGCGTCAGGCAGT
This sequence comes from Clostridiaceae bacterium, assembly GCA_041639705.1. Classification (GTDB taxonomy): domain Bacteria; phylum Bacillota; class Clostridia; order Clostridiales; family Caloramatoraceae; genus JARDZI01. The sequence continues at coordinate 2,366 of JBEQBT010000093.1, forward strand.
GCCTCTTATTAAAACTCAGGCTCCTATCGTAGGAACTGGTATTGAACATAAGGCTGCAAAGGATTCTGGAGTCATTCCACTTGCAAAGGCTGATGGAATTGTTATTAAGGTTTCAGGAGATATGGTTCAAATAAGGCGCGATGATAATGGAAAAATTGATACGTTTAAGCTTATTAAGTTTAAACGTTCCAATCAGGGAACATGTATCAATCAAAGGCCAATTGTTAACGAAGGAGACATCGTTAAAAAAGGAGATATTATTGCGGACGGACCTTCAATAGATCTAGGTGAAATAGCACTTGGAAAAAACATTTTTATTGGTTTTATGACTTGGGAAGGTTATAACTATGAGGATGCAATGCTTATATCAGAAAAATTAGTTATGGATGATGTGTTTACATCTATTCACATAGAAGAATATGAATGTGAAGCAAGGGATACAAAACTTGGACCAGAAGAAATTACCAGAGATATTCCGAATGTTGGAGAGGATGCTCTAAAGGATCTTGATGATAGAGGAATAATCAGAACTGGTGCAGAGGTTAGACCAAATGATATTCTAGTTGGTAAGGTTACTCCAAAGGGTGAAACTGAGCTTACTGCTGAAGAAAGGCTTTTAAGGGCAATATTTGGCGAAAAGGCTAGGGAAGTAAGGGATACTTCTCTTAGAGTACCACATGGAGAGGCTGGAATAATTGTTGATGTTAAGATATTCAACAGAGAAAAAGGTGACGAATTACCACCAGGTGTAAACGAATTAGTAAGAGTATATATTGCTCAGAAAAGAAAGATATCTGTTGGGGATAAGATGGCAGGTCGTCATGGTAATAAGGGTGTTATTTCTAGGGTGCTTCCTAATGAAGATATGCCATTTATGCCGGATGGAAGGTCCCTTGAATTAGTATTAAACCCTCTTGGTGTTCCTTCACGTATGAATATCGGCCAGGTATTGGAAGTCCATCTTGGACTTGCTGCAAAAAGAATGGGATGGCATGTTGCGACTCCTGTTTTTGATGGAGCAAATGAAGATGATATAATGGATTGCCTAGAAATGGCGGGCTGCGCAAGGGATGGGAAAATGGTTCTTTATGATGGAAGAACTGGAGAACCCTTTGATAATAGAGTAACAGTTGGTTATATGTATATACTAAAACTTGCCCACTTAGTTGATGATAAGATTCATGCCAGGTCAACTGGACCTTACTCTTTAGTAACTCAACAACCCTTAGGAGGAAAGGCACAGTTTGGCGGTCAGAGATTTGGAGAAATGGAAGTATGGGCAATAGAAGCCTATGGTGCTGCACATACATTACAGGAAATATTGACAGTTAAATCCGATGATGTTGTTGGACGTGTAAAGACATACGAAGCAATAGTAAAAGGAGAAAATATTCCTGAGCCTGGAGTACCAGAGTCATTTAAGGTGCTAATAAAAGAATTACAATCATTATGTCTTGATATTAAAGTTTTAAGCGATGACAAACAAGAAATCGCTATTAAAGAAGATATTGAAGATGATTTTGAAGAAATCGAAGCAACTATGGAAGGCAGAGATGGTATACCCGCTCCACCAATAATAGCTCCTGACCTTGAGAGCTTTGAAGAAGAGCCAGAAGAGGGTTCTGAAGATGTTGAGGATGATGATATACCTATAGAAGATCTTCCAATAGACGAGCTTGAGGGTATTGAAATAGAGCATGAACTAGATGAGGACATTGATAAAAATATATATGGCTTTGATGATATAGACGGCCAGGAATAATTATGAAGGGAGGGTGTCCCCTTGTTTGAATTAAATAATTTTGACTCTATTCAAATTGGATTGGCTTCCCCTGAAAAAATAAGGGAATGGTCAAAAGGTGAAGTAAAAAAACCTGAAACAATAAATTACAGGACACTAAAACCTGAAAAGGATGGCCTATTCTGCGAGAGAATATTTGGACCTATGAAGGACTGGGAATGTCATTGCGGAAAGTACAAAAGGGTTAGATATAAGGGTATAGTATGTGATCGCTGCGGTGTAGAAGTTACGAAATCAAAGGTTAGGCGTGAAAGAATGGGACATATCGAGTTGGCAGCTCCTGTATCCCATATATGGTATTTTAAAGGAATACCATCAAGAATGGGTTTAATATTAGATATGTCTCCAAGATCACTTGAAAAAATATTGTATTTTGCAGCATATGTAGTAATTGATCCAGGCCACACTGGTCTTGTTAAAAAACAGCTTTTAACTGACAAGGAATACAGAGAAGCAGTTGATAAATATGGCTATAATACCTTTAAAGCAGGAATGGGTGCAGAAGCTATTAAGGATCTGCTTGTGGAAATTGATCTTGAAAAGCTATCAAAGGAATTAAAGGCTGAGTTTGAAAATAGTACAGGTCAAAAGAGAATTAGAACTATTAGGAGACTTGAAGTAGTTGAAGCATTCAGAAAATCAGGAAATAAACCAGACTGGATGATACTGGATGTTATTCCGGTTATTCCTCCAGATCTAAGACCAATGGTTCAACTTGATGGTGGAAGATTTGCAACATCTGATTTAAATGATCTATATAGAAGAGTAATAAATAGAAACAATAGATTAAAAAGGCTGCTTGATCTTGGAGCTCCAGACATTATTGTAAGAAATGAAAAAAGAATGCTTCAAGAAGCTGTAGATGCATTGATTGATAATGGCAGACGAGGAAGACCGGTAACGGGACCTGGAAACAGACCTTTAAAATCATTGTCTGACATGCTAAAGGGTAAGCAGGGAAGATTTAGACAAAATCTTCTTGGGAAACGTGTTGACTATTCAGGACGTTCAGTTATAGTTGTTGGTCCTGAGCTTAAAATGTATCAGTGTGGCCTGCCAAAGGAAATGGCACTTGAATTATTTAAGCCTTTTGTAATGAAAAGGTTAACAAAGAAGGGTATCGCCCCTAATATAAAGAATGCTAAAAGAAAAGTTGAAAGAGTGGATGCTCAGGTTTGGGATATACTTGAGGAAGTAATTCAAGATCATCCTGTACTACTAAACCGTGCCCCAACTCTTCACAGACTTGGAATTCAAGCCTTCCAACCTGTCCTGGTAGAAGGAAGAGCTATAAAGCTTCACCCACTTGTATGTAAAGCATACAATGCTGACTTCGATGGAGACCAAATGGCAGTGCATGTACCACTTTCAGTGGAAGCACAGGCTGAAGCAAGATTTCTTATGCTTGCAGCTCATAACATACTCAAGCCTTCTGATGGAAAACCTGTAACTGTTCCTTCACAGGATATGGTTCTAGGTTCTTACTACTTGACTATTGAAAAGGATGGGGAAGAAGGGGAAGGTTTATACTTCTCAACTGAGGATGAGGTTATTCTGGCTTATCAATTGAAAAAGGTTGGACTTCATGCAAAGATAAATGTAATGAGGACAACTGAGGTGAATGGCGAAAGAATATCTAAAATAATAAAGACAACAGCAGGTAAAATATATTTCAATGAAGGAATACCTCAGGACTTAGGGTTTGTTGATAGAAGCAATCCTGATAATATTCTTAATTATGAAATAGATTTCGTTGCTGATTCAAAAATGTTAAGTAAGATTATTGAAAGAATATATAGGAAACATGGACCAACGGAAACATCTATAACTCTTGACAAGATAAAAGCAATGGGATTCCATTTTTCAACTATTGGTGCGATTACGGTATCAGTTTCTGACATGATAATACCTAGTGCGAAAAAGGATCTTCTTAACGAGGCTGATTCAACTGTAGATAATATTCAGAGAATGTTTAGAAGAGGATTTATTTCAGAAGAAGAAAGATATGAAAAGGTTATTGATACTTGGACTAAAACAACAGAAAAAGTAACTGATGCTCTTATGGAAACACTTGACAAGTTTAATCCAATTAATATGATGGCTAATTCTGGTGCGAGAGGATCAAAGAATCAGATAAGGCAGCTTTGCGGTATGAGAGGTCTTATGAGTAATCCATCAGGAAAAATAATAGAATTGCCAATAAGAGCAAGCTTTAGAGAAGGATTAAACGTACTTGAATACTTTATTTCTACACATGGCGCCAGAAAAGGTCTTGCAGATACTGCTCTTAGAACTGCAGACTCAGGTTATTTAACAAGAAGACTTGTTGATGTAGCCCAGGATGTAATAGTAAGGGAAGAGGACTGTGGTACAGATAGAGGCGCTTATGTAGAGGAAATTAGCGAAGGTAATGAAGTAATTGAAAGCCTTAAAGATAGACTGTATGGCAGGTATACTGCTGAGGATGTAATTAACCCAAACACCGGGGAGATAATTGCACCTAGAAACACATATATGAATGATGACATTGCAGAGAGAATAGTTAGTGAAGGTATTACTAGAGTTAAAATTAGAAGCGTATTTACCTGCAACACTAGACATGGAGTATGTACAAAATGCTACGGAGTAAGCATGGCTGGTGTTAATGAAGTGAATATTGGAGAAGCTGTTGGTATAATAGCTGCTCAGTCAATTGGAGAGCCAGGAACTCAGCTTACAATGAGAACATTCCATACAGGAGGAGTTGCTGGTGCAGATATTACACAGGGACTTCCTAGAGTTGAAGAATTGTTTGAAGCTAGAAAGCCAAAGGGACTTGCATTAATTACTGAAATTGATGGTATAGCTAAGCTTTCTGAAGACAGAAAGAAAAGGATTGTTACAATTCTCTCTGATTCAGGTGAGGAGAAGGTATATCAGATTCCATATGGTTCAAGAATAAAGGTGTTCGATGGACAGAAGATTGAAGCTGGAGAAGTTATTACTGAGGGATCAGTTAATCCTCATGATATTCTAAGAATTAAAGGAACCGAGGGTGTTAAAGCCTACCTTCTTGCAGAGGTTCAGAAGGTTTACAGATTACAGGGTGTTGATATAAATGATAAACATCTTGAAATAATTGTTAAACAAATGTTGAGAAAAGTTAAGGTCGATGAATCAGGAGACACTGATTTATTGCCTGGAACTCTTGTAGACATGTTTGAATTTGAAGAAGAAAACAATAAGGTTGAGGCACAGGGGTTAAGAAAAGCAGAAGGGAAAATAGCCCTACTTGGAATTACTAAAGCTTCCCTTGCTACAGATTCATTCCTTTCAGCTGCTTCCTTCCAAGAAACCACAAGAGTTCTTACAGATGCAGCTATAAAGGGTAAAATTGACCCACTTGTTGGTCTAAAAGAAAATGTAATAATAGGTAAGTTGATCCCTGCAGGTTCTGGAATGAACAGGTATAAAAACATAAAATTGAAATTTCAGGAAGAAAATAAGCCTGAGGAATTAACTGAGCTCTAGTATTAAATATATTGACATATTAACAGTAAAATGTTAAAATTCATTTTGTGCGTAAATATAGTATTGTGATTATTGAGTGAATTATTATTTATGTAATCACATTTCTATAGTACAAAATGATTACCTCTGTTTTACCTGATATTATTTTGTGGTGTAAGAGGGGGATAATATGAATAATAAAGTGTCTGGAAAAAAGCTTATTGGTGCAAAGCAAACCTTAAAGGCAATAAAAAATGGAACTGCAGCTATTGTGTTTGTAGCAGAAGATGCAGATCAAAAGGTGACAAAGCCAATTGTTGAAGCCTGCTTGCAAGATAATTTAGAAATTGTCTATATCTCTACTATCAGGGAACTGGGTAAGATGTGTGATATAGATGTAGGTGCAGCGACTGCTTGTTCCGTGAAAGAACAGTAAATTTATTCATAATTTAATTAGTTTTGTCACAAATTATTTAATATCATTATAAGCGTTATAAAGAATCTATACTCAATATTTAAGTTTGAGTATGATTCTTTCATATAACTTGTTTAGATTGTGGAAGGAGGTGCACATATGCCAACAATTAACCAGCTAGTAAGAAAAGGTAGGGAAAGAATTGAGGAAAAGTCAAAATCACCTGCATTAAAGGGAAGCCCTCAAAAAAGAGGAGTATGTACTGTAGTTAAAACTACAACTCCAAAGAAGCCTAACTCAGCTCTTAGAAAAATTGCCAGAGTTAGACTTGTAAATGGTCTTGAAGTTACAGCATACATCCCTGGAGAAGGACACAACTTACAGGAACACAGCGTTGTTCTTATAAGGGGTGGAAGAGTTAAGGACCTTCCAGGTTGTAGGTACCACATTATTAGAGGTACACTTGACTGTGCTGGTGTTGCTAACAGAAAGCAGCAGCGATCAAAGTATGGTGCAAAAAGACCAAAGAATAAGAAATAATAAAATTTAGGTTGGTGCTGTGTGCTTGCAATAGAAATTAACTCTTAGAGTTCTATATAGATTGCAATTCCATCAGCACTTTGCGGCTAAAGGCCGAGTACCTGTGAATTTAATAATTCATGTTAAGGAGGGAAGAAAAGTGCCAAGAAAAGGATATGTTCCAAAGAGAGATGTTCTACCAGACCCAATATATGGTAACAAGGTTGTAACTAAGCTTATCAACAAAATCATGTGGGATGGAAAAAAAGGTGTAGCTCAAAATGTTTGTTATGAAGCATTTGAGATAATCAAAGAAAAAACAGGTAAAGATCCACTTGAAGTATTTGAAACTGCCATGAACAATGTTATGCCAGTTCTTGAAGTTAAAGCAAGAAGAATTGGTGGTGCCACATATCAGGTTCCAATAGAAGTTAGACCAGAAAGAAGGCAGACTCTTGGAATCAGATGGATGGTGGACGCTTCAAGAAAACGTGGCGGAAAATACATGAGAGAAAAGCTAGCAGCTGAGTTAATGGATGCAGCTAACAATATTGGATCCGCTGTTAAGAAAAAAGAAGATATGCACAAGATGGCAGAAGCTAACAGAGCATTTGCCCACTATAGATGGTAATAATAAAATAAATGGCATTACTACCCTGAATGCACATTGCATTTAGGGTAGGCGCCTTATTTTGTTAAAAAAAATTGAGCTCAATTTTGAGCAAACCACAAGCAGAAGGGAGGAGACAAAAAGTGCCTAGGCAATTTCCGTTAGAAAAAGTAAGAAATATTGGAATTATGGCACATATAGACGCTGGTAAGACTACTACTACTGAGCGTATATTGTTTTACACAGGTAAAACACACAAATTAGGCGAAGTACATGATGGAGCAGCCACAATGGACTGGATGGTGCAAGAGCAAGAAAGAGGAATCACAATTACATCTGCAGCAACAACAGCACAGTGGAAGGGTCATACTATAAACATCATAGACACGCCGGGGCACGTAGACTTCACAGTTGAGGTTGAAAGATCACTTAGAGTACTTGACGGAGCAGTTGCAGTATTCTGCGCTAAGGGTGGTGTTGAGCCACAATCAGAAACTGTGTGGAGACAGGCAGACAAGTATTCAGTTCCTAGAATAGCATTTGTTAATAAAATGGATATTATGGGAGCAGATTTTTTCCGTGTAGTTAAGATGTTAAAGGATAGGCTTGGTGCTAATGCAGTACCAATTCAGCTTCCTATAGGTAAGGAAGAAAACTTTTTAGGTATTGTTGATCTAGTACAGAACAAGGCTTATATATATACTGATGATCTTGGTACTCATGCAGATAAAACTGATATACCAGTTGATTTGAAGGATTTAGCTTCAGAGTATAGATTAGCTTTAATTGAAGCTGTTGCAGAGACAGATGAAGAATTGACAATGAAATATCTTGAAGGTGAAGATTTTACTGAAGAAGAAATTAAAAGAGCTTTAAGAAAGGCAACAATTGCTGGAGAAATAGTACCAGTATGTTGTGGGTCTTCATATAAGAATAAAGGTGTTCAGCCTCTTCTTGACAATGTTGTTGAGTATATGCCGTCACCACTAGATATTCCAGCTATGAAGGGTACTGATATGGATACTCATGCTGAAATCATAAGACATCCAAGTGATGATGAGCCATTTGCTGCACTTGCATTTAAAATAATGGTAGATCCATTCGTTGGAAAGCTTGCATTTACAAGAGTTTATTCAGGAGTTTTAGCTTCTGGTTCTTATGCTCTAAATTCATCAAAGAATAAGAGAGAAAGAATTAGTAGAATAGTTAAAATGCATGCCAACCATAGAGAAGATGCTGATGAAGTAAGAACAGGTGATATAGTTGCTCTTGTTGGTTTAAAGGATACTACAACAGGGGATACACTATGTGACCCAGATAATCCTATAGTACTTGAAAGAATGGAATTTCCAGAGACAGTTATATCAGTTGCTATTGAACCAAAAACTAAAGCAGGACAGGAAAAAATGGGTATTGCACTTTCAAAGCTAGCTGAAGAAGATCCAACATTTAAAACATATACTGACCATGAAACAGGTCAAACAATTATTGCTGGAATGGGTGAACTTCATTTGGAAATAATTGTTGATAGACTTCAAAGAGAGTTCAAGGTTGAATGTAATGTTGGTAAGCCTCAGGTTGCATATAAGGAAACTATCAAAAAGGCTGTAAAGGCTGAAGGTAAGTTTGTAAGGCAGTCTGGTGGTAGAGGACAATATGGACATTGCGTAATTGAACTTATACCACAAGAAAGAGGAAAGGGATATGAATTCGTTAATAGCACTGTTGGAGGTGCTATTCCAAAGGAATACATTGGACCAATCGATGCAGGCATACGGGAAGCAATGCTAAATGGTATTATTGCAGCCTATCCTGTTATTGATTGTAAGGTTAATTTGGTTGACGGTTCATACCATGATGTAGACTCATCTGAAATGGCATTCAAAATCGCAGGATCAATGGCTTTTAAGAATGCAATGGCTAAGGGTGATCCAGTTCTTCTTGAACCATATATGAAGGTTGAAGTTACAGTCCCAGAAGAATACATGGGAGATGTAATGGGAGACATTAATTCAAGAAGAGGAAGAATTGAAGGTATGGAAGCAATGAGTGGAGCTCAGGTTATTAGAGCACTAGTACCTTTATCTGAAATGTTTGGATATTCAACTGTTTTGCGTTCCAGAACACAGGGCAGAGGAGTTTATACAATGCAAGTAAGCCACTATGAAGATGTACCTAAGAGTGTTCAGGAACAGATAGTAGGGGCTAGAACAAAATAATAAATAGATTTGGAGGAGAAAAAGAATGGCTAAAGCGCATTATTCTAGAACAAAGCCACACGTAAATGTTGGAACAATAGGTCACGTAGACCATGGTAAGACAACATTAA
>JBEQBT010000094.1:0-11481 GCA_041639705.1 Clostridiaceae bacterium
AGCAGGAATTCCCGGAAGCAATCTCCTTACGAAAGGAACATTATATTGTCCAGTATCACCATCCCATAAATGGGAAGAAGCTACCTGAACATTGCCCTGATACAATGCAATTAAGTTGCTGTAACTGCCGCTATAAGCACGCAGGGCTGGAACACCATTAGGGTGGCGTTCCATATAATTAGATAGAACATCAAGTATTAAATCTTGACCGCAGATTACAAATCCATTATTGTTAATTTTGTAATTTGATTGTAAACTGTTATAGCTCAATTCCTTATTTTTCATAGGAAGTTCAATGGATTGAATACTTTTTGAACGGGATATATAAGCCTCCACATCACTTAAAGTAAATCGAACTTTACGTCCAACCCTGTAGGAATTTATTTCGCCACGCTTTATCAATTCGTAAACTGTATTTTTAGCGACCTTCAGCATATCCGCAACTTCTTGGGTCGTTAGTGAGGTATTGTTCACCATATTATCAACCTTCCTTATATGTAGCTATATATATTATATCCCATTATATCACGTTTCACTACGTTTGACAATTAATGCTCTATTCCACCCTTGACAGTGAATTACTATATGATTATAATAAACTATACGTGATGAAAATATTTAAATACACTCTGTTTCGTTACGTTTCGTTAGTTTTTTGCCATTAATACATGATTGAAATTGAAGGAGAAAAGTATGAAAAAGAACATTATTGTTAGCATCATTGTTTTAATGTTTTTTACATTGGTGGCATGTAATTCACCAAAAGGAGCAGATTCAACACCAGTTGAAAAAAAGGAACTAATAGTAGCTGCTGCATCTAGTTTAACCAAGGCATTTACAGAGGTTGGCACTGCATTTGAAAAAGCTAACAATTGCAAGGTCACCTTTTCATTTGGAGCCACAGGATCCTTGTCAGAACAACTAACTAATGGAGCTCCATTTGATGTTTTCGCAGCCGCAGATGAAACTACTGTAGCAAAGCTTGATAAAGCTGGACAATTAATTTCCAATACTGTGCAGCCTTATGCAGTGGGACGCCTTGGCATCGCAACTTTAAAAAGTAGCAAAGTTGAAGTTAAAACTATAGAGGATTTAGTAAAACCAGAGATTAAAAAAATTGCTATAGCAAACACAGAGACTGCACCCTATGGTCAGGCAGCAAAACAAGCATTGGAAAGTTCAAAGCTTTGGGAAAAAATAGAACCTAAACTGGTATACGGGAAGAGTATTTCTGATACCTTGGCACTTGTAACCACTGGTAATGCTGAAGCAGGTTTTGTATCCCTATCTCTAAAAGATGATACATTAAACTTCACTCTTCTAGATTCCAAAATGCATGAGCCTATACGCCAAGCTATGGCCGTTACTAAGAATACCAAAGAAGAAGAGCTGGGGCGAAAATTTATTGAATTTGTAAAAGGCAAAGAAGGACAAGAAATTATGGGCAAATATGGGTTTGAAGCGCTGGAGGAATAAGGTATGGAAAATATAAATCTTTTTCCACTATACTTATCATTTCGTGTGGCATTTACGGCTACAATAATCAGCTTTTTCCTTGGGCTCCCAATCGCTTATTTTTTAAGTAAAGGACATGGAAAAATTGTTGATTTTATTGATACTTTTACAAATTTACCTGTTGTACTGCCTCCTACGGTATTAGGATATTATCTCCTAGTGCTCCTGGGCAGGCAATCACCTATTGGAGCTTTCCTTGAAAATAACTTTGACACAATGATTGTTTTTACACCCACAGGGGCTGTAATTGCATCTTGTGTTGTATCTATCCCATACTTAATTAAATCAGCAAAGACCGCTTTTCTCGAAGTAAATGAGGATTATTTAAATGCAGCAAGGCTTTTAGGACGAAATGAATTCAATGTTTTTTGTACAATGGTAATGCCAATTGCATGGAGAGGAATTGTTGCAGGTCTTACCATGTCCTTTGTAAGAGCACTTGGAGATTTTGGTACAACATTAATGGTTTCAGGAAGTATTCCTAACAAAACCATGACTATGCCTATTGCCATTTATGATGCTCTCCAGGCAGGAAATAAATATATGGCTAATTTACTCGTTTTGATTATGACCAGTATTGGTGTAATAGTTCTGTTTACTATTAATATTCTTGAAAGGAAAATGAAAAGGGGATGATGAAGGGTGCTGGATGTAACTATTCAAAAATCACTAGGAAACTTTATGCTTCAATCCTCTTTCAAAGCAGAAAAAGGTGTTTTAGGAATACTTGGACCATCAGGCTGTGGGAAAAGTATGACTCTAAAGTGTATTTCAGGGCTTTACTCTCCTGATAAGGGAAACATTATACTAAATGGCAAAGTACTGTTTTCTTCTGATTCAAAGATTAATGTACCAACCCGTAAAAGGAATATTGGTTATGTGTTTCAGAATTATGCATTATTCCCACACTTGACCGTTTATAAAAATATTGCATATGGTATAAAACATTTAGAAAAGGAATTACGCAATAAGAAGGCATTAGAAATGATTGAACGAATGCAGCTTGTTGGTCTTCAAAACCATTATCCCTCTCAACTTTCCGGTGGACAACAGCAAAGGGCTGCATTAGCTAGAACCCTAATTACAGACCCGGATTTATTGTTACTTGACGAGCCATTTTCAGCCCTGGATAGTCATATTAAATATACGTTGGAAAAGGAACTGACAACTATCATCAAAAATAATTATGATGGAATTGTATTACTGGTTACCCACAATATTGAGGAAGCCTATCGCATTTGCAATAATATTATGGTTATGGACAATGGACAAAATCTTCAAATGGGTACAAAGGATGAAATCATACACACCCCAGAAAATCTAACTGCTGCAAGAATAACAGGCTGCAAAAATTTCCTTGATGTGAATGTGATAGAGGAGAAGGATGGATATTATATACTCAAATCAAAGGAGCTTATTTTCAAAGCTATAAAGACAGAGAAGCAAGCATCTGGGCAAATGGTTGCTGGAATAAGAGCTCGTTATTTAAGCTTACTTTCAATAGATTCTAATATGGAAAATACATTTGAGTGTGATGTTATTGAAAAAATAGAGGGAGTTTTCTCTACCACAATTCTTGTTAACTGTGGCGGATGTATGCTTGAAGTTGAAATTCCAAAGGCTTCTTTCCCTAATATCATGGAAAATAGCGGTAAGAAGTTGAAGCTATATATTCCAGCTGATAATGTATTTCTTATGGGAAAAGAAGGTAGTATTACAAAGAAGGATTTTAATAAAGTTAATTGAATTCCTTTTGTATAAATCACGAATTATAAATGAATTGTAAGGAGTGGATATACTATGAAAAAATCAATTTCACCAGAACCATATGAAGCGGCCATGCCTGTTGTGATCGTTGCTACAAAGGATGGAGAAAAAATAAATTTTGCACCTCATGGCATGCATGGTCAATTAAACTATGATCCTCCTCTGCTTTATATATCAGTAATAAAGGAGCATCAGACAGCTAAAATTATAAGTAAAACCAAAAAGTTCAGTGTAAATGTTCCCAGCGCAGAACTACTTGAAAAAGTAAAATACTTAGGAAGTGTTTCAGGTATAGAAAAGGATAAGTCCCAGGAGTTTGATGTTTTCTATGGAAAAAATGACGTTCCTATGATATCAAAATGTCCAGTGAATATGAACTGCCAGGTATATGATATCATTGAAATAAAAGATATGATTGTTTTTATTGGACAGGTTACAGAAGCCTTCGCAGACGAGGAATGTCTTTTAGATAATATGCCTCTAGCCATAAAGGTAGACCCTTTGATATGTACAATACAAGGAAAATATTATAAGATGGGCAAGGAGATAGAGTAGGTGTGTGATGTGCTCTTGGTATATGAGTTATATAAGATAACTCATATACCAAGAGCCTATTTTATTAAAGAAATAAAATTAATAATTTTATGCATAATATTACTTGACGTATAATACTATACAATATATAGTATTAATTAAGAGAGAAATTCAACGTTGAAATATAAAACCTATTTAAAAAATATAAGGAGGAATAAAAAGTGAGCTGTCAGATAAAGCCTGATAAGGTGTATTTTGAAGTTACCAATTACTGCAACTTTAAATGTGACTTTTGCCCAATCAATTCTTCTAATAGGGAAAAGAGACACATGGATTTTTCATTGTTTAAGAAAGGTATAAATGATATAGTAAAGGAGGAAATAACCGATACAATTGCTTATCATATTTTAGGCGAGCCCCTTCTTTACCCTAACATTTTTGAAGCATTGGAGTATGTAAAGAGCCAGGGCTTAAGGAATGATTTAACCACCAATGGTTCACTGCTTACAGAGGATAGAGTAAAAAGAATAGTAGAGGGAAGTCTTATTGACAAGCTAAATATTTCAGTTGAAACCATTAGTGAAAAGGAACATGAATGCAGAGGTTCCGATATATCCTTTGAAAGCTATTATGGTCGTATATTGGATGCAGTAAGATATATAAAAAGGTCGGGCAGTAAAACCAATATTGAATTGTGTCTTATGAATACCTTTAGCAAGAAGTATTTCGATATAGACAAGGATATTCGAGTTAATGTAGAAAAGGATGGATTTAAGAAAAAGCTTATACCATTTATTATAGATATTTATAAAGCAATAGATAAGAAAGTAACCTATGATACAGTAGAAACACTTATGAATGGGATAAATATGCAAAGACCTGGACTTATTCGTATCGATGATAATATAACCGTGTATATTCAGCTCCTTGCAGACTGGGGGAATGCCTTCACATCAAAGGCTGTATATCCATGCAAGCACGGATGCTGTGGATATGCGCTTACCAATGTTGGGATTCTCAATAGCGGAGAAGTAACCATATGCTGTGTTGATTATGATGGAAAGACCTCACTTGGAAACATTCATAATAAATCTCTAGGTGAAATTCTTTCAGCTGGAAGAGCTGGTAAAATCCTTGAAGGCTTTAATAAGATGCAAGTAATAGATCCATATTGTCAAAGATGCTTTGGAAGCACTAATAAAACCAAGGCGGTGTTTAAGGGACTTGTAAGTATATATCTTTTTAAGATATTAGATTTTCAACCTGCAAGTGTAAGAGAAATAAATCTTGGATGACGAGTTAATTTATAAATGACTGCTATTAGGGTTAGGAGGTAATGTATGTGGATGCCCAGATGAAAAAAGGACTTTTAGATGTATGCGTTCTTTCAATTCTATCAATGGAGGATACCTATGGGTATAAGCTTACCCAGGAGGTTACTGCCCTCATGGATACTTCTGAATCAGCCCTTTATCCAGTTCTCAGACGACTTGAAACTCAAAACTTTTTAGAAACCTACTCTGTTGAATACTCCGGGCGTCTTAGGAAATATTACAGAATAACAGGTGAGGGAATAAAAAAATTTAAGGAGTACATTCTGGAGTTGGAGGACTTAAAGAAATTTATTGATTATATTATAGGTGGTGGGAATAATGGATGAGAGGATTAAAATTTTTATATATGATTTAAAAAAGCACCTTATAGGGCTTCCGGATGAAGAGGTTTCAAAGGCAGTTGGGTACTATGAAGAATATTTAAGTGAATCCTTAGAAGTAGGGAATAATCTGGAAGAAGTGCTAATAGAATTGGGTTCTCCTGAAAAAATTGCAGATACATTAAAAAGAGAAGCTAATATTACGAGAGCAGAGAGCCACCCAGGCTTGAAAAATTTTTCAAGAGCTATTATGGATGCATTCAAAAGCGTATCAGCACCCCTATCTGTTTTTTCACTTATCTTTACTGCATTAATATCCTTTGGGATGATTGCAATAATTTTTGGAGGAGCAGTGGTTATTGGAATAGGGGCAGCAGTAGTTATGCTGCTTAGTATATATCAGGCATTTACCATACCATTCAATTTTATACTTGAGATAGGGGGAACACTTGGAATCGGATTTATGGGGGCTGGGATTTTATCACTGGCTGCACTTTACCTTTGGATATGGGGGAAATTATTTATTAAGCTTTCAACTAAGCAGGTAAGGTTAATCCTTAAACTCTCTGGAAAAGCTGTAACAAAGCCGATTAAACCGGAGCACAGAAGACTTTGGCCTGCTGTACGTTTACTTCTGATTGTATCTGCTGTAGGTCTTATACTATTTGGAGTTTCAGGCCTTCCATGGAGGTTTTTCACCATTTTTAACAGCATGAAGCCTGAAGGAAATATAAACAAGGTTGTAACAGAATATGCTGCTGCAGATATAAGTAAAATATCAGCTCTTACAGCTCATTCTATCATAAGGATTGGAGAAGGCTCATCAGACAAGATAGTAATTACCTATGAAAAACCTGACTGGCTTACCCATGAAATTAGTAATAATGGTGGAGTATTAGATTTTCGTGAAAAGTCTAATGGCAGGCTACCTCTGTTTTCCCTAATATCCATACATGAGAGTCAGACGGAATTATCCATATCCTTGCCAAAGGGATTCAGGGCTGATTCCATATTACTTCAAAGTACAGGTGGAAATATGTTTATATCAAATATAACTGAAAACCTGGATGCAAAAACATTAACTGGTGAAATTCAGTATAGTAGGGGAACTCTGAAAAGCAGCATTGTGGCACGGACAAAAAGTGGAAATATATTAGTGGATGGAGCTCAAGCAGGGAAAAGCATAAATGGGTGGAAAGAGTATGATAACGGCGCGAATAAGGGTAATGTAGTAAAACTTACAAGTACAAGTGGTAGTATAGTCATAGAGAAATAAGCAAAGGGTCTGTCTCAAAATTACTAAGAAATCATGTTTCTATACAAAAATTGTCCATTGTCATTACTATGAAATACTAGTCTCGTCATTCTGAGCGTAGGGAAGAATCTTTCCTCAAGAGTTCCTATAAGATCCTTCACTACGTTCAGGATGACATGGGACTATAACAAACAAATTTTTTATATAAAACTTGGTTGCTATAGTGTTTCATACAACAAGGTAGTTGGCTCTTCCTTTAAAACTCGACCTTCTAGTTTATATTCTGAAAGTAGTGGCAGACTTATATACCTGAGTTTAGTTAAATTCAAGAAGGGGTTTTATGGAATAGGTGGAACTTATTTGTATACATAGTAAAACAATATTATGTGCAGCAATAGGCATTGATAAAGGAAACATTTATAGCACAATTGCATAATTTATAAGTGAATAGAATAAAACAATTAAAGATAATTTTGATATGGGTAATCACATAAAATTTTGTGAGGGGGGAACAGCATGTGGACAAGAACAATGATTAAGGATAGAGCAAAAGGAGTATTAAGTTTTAATTATTGGAAAGCCTTTGTTGTGAGCTTGGTTTTACTACTTGCAGGAGGACGTCAAAATGGAGGGGGAAGCAGCAGTGGAGGCAGTAGTAATTACAGCATTGATGGGAATACATTTAATAATGAAGCAGCATTGATATTCGGCAAGGTTGCATTGTTTATTGCCTCCATAGCCATTATTCTAATTATTTTAAGAGTTTTAATTGGATATATGCTCGAAGTAGGTGGAAGAAAGTTTTTTGTTAAGGCATCCGAAGGTGATTCAAATATGGGATACCTAGGATATTGTTTTCATGAAGAAAGATACTTTAAAGTACTCCTAACAATGCTTTTGAGAAGTATATATACATTTTTGTGGACTTTATTATTTATAATACCAGGGATAGTGAAATTCTATGCATACCGTATGGTACCATATATTTTAGCAGACAACCCAACGATAGGATGCAGCAGAGCAATTGAACTAAGTAATGAAATGACCTATGGACAGAAGTGGAATACATTTGTACTTGATTTATCCTTCATAGGCTGGTATCTGTTGGGTTCATTAGCATTACTTGTAGGTGTATTATTTGTGATGCCCTATGAGGATGCTACTAATGCTGAATTATATTTAGTACTTAGAAAGAATGCAATAGAAGAGGGATTAACATCCTATGAAGAGTTGAACATTGAATATATTGCTGAATAAACCATTGGTTAACAGCCACATCAATATCAGATTTGCAAATCTGATATTGATGTGGCTGTTAACCTGGTAATTACCACTTAATGGGGGATGGCTTTTCTACCTTTGGACGCTCGCTATTAACACCCTTATACTTTTCTATCCTCTCTATCTTTTTTTGTTTTATATTATATATTACAATTCCGCTCTGCTCTATATAATCATCGTCAGTAAAATTGTAGGATATTAAAATTTTTGAACTATCTGGTTTCCACTCAAAAATCCAATATAGAAATCAGCTCTTTGATTTTGTCCAATTTTGTATTCTAATTGGCTTTTATTTTTAACTAAGTAGCTTCCAATTTGAGGCGAATAAATAGCATGTTCATTACTGTAAATATCTTTGTGGACAAACTATATTTCATAGGCCTAGTGCAGTTCCATTTAAAGTTTAAATTAAGCTCCTCATAGGCTTATAATAAAGACTGCTAATTAGCATGATGAATCAAATCCTTTCATTGAAAATAAGTCTATGTTAAAAATAACATTGAAGATATTTATTTTTATAAAAAGATGCGTCCTAATATTGCACACAATGCCCACCTGTAGGGGCGAACAGTGTTCGCCCGTTTTTGAACATCCTCATACTAAAGCCTGCAAATTCCGGGTGCAAACCTTTGAACACTGGCCATCTCTACACCATCAGTCTGCTCTGAAACTCATTATAGCACTATTATACCTTTACAGAGCTCAGCATAAAAGCCATATATATGCTCAATTGTAAAAAGAGGAATTTACAATATTATGTGGAATATATATCCATATAAGACAGTATGAAGTATATAATATAGTATTGGAGGAATATCGTGTGAAAAATAAATATTTTTTATTGACTTTAATTATCATAATTTGCTTTCCTTTTATTTTTACTTCTTGCTCAAATCAAAAACGTTTAAAACCAGATACTCCAGTTAATACAGCAATTGTGATGAAGAATCTCTTGAACGCAGGAAATTATGAAAGTTTTAATAAACTCTTTACTGACGGAAGAAAAAATGCTATATCAGTAGAACAATTTAATGAGTTGAAAAAACTTACTAGTGCTGGTACGGATTTTAAACACTATGAATTGCTCACATTTTCTAATGGTAAAATGGTGTTAGTAATGCTTACACAAGATAAAATAGACGGTGAGTATAAAATACAGGATGTTAAAGAAGTTCCAGACGAAATGAAGTCATTGTTTAAATAGTCGCTCTCAGTAGAATCCTTTGAACAGAGTTATTATAGTGAGTCATTTGATAAATGGACGTATAAGGAACAAAATTGATATATGGAATTCATTGTGGAAAGAACACAAATAAGGTTCTTGACTTTACAATTGCTGTACCAGGATATAAGACGGATTTAGGAGTTGCAATAGGGAATAGTTATAAGGATGTTACTGAGAAATATGGAAGCTATAAAAATGTTTTAAGCAACCAGAGTGGGAAAGAGCTTAAGGGATGGTATGACTTAAATAATGACATGATTATTATTTTTGATTTTAACAAGGAGGATCCATCCTCTGTTAACCTGGAGGTAAAACCCGAATCAAAGGTAGAAGCAATAAGGGTATCAAGAATTCGATATTTTGATTAATAATTACAAAAGGTGCCCGCTGCATCAGATAAGTAATGAGGCTTTATATCTGATGCAGCGGGCATCTAACAATAAATTAACATTTTCAAAAATTGATTTAGATATCCATGAATTTAATCTTTTCCTTAATTTAAGGTAAAGTATGTTTATTATAAAGGAGGAATTTAGTAAA
Organism: Clostridiaceae bacterium; assembly: GCA_041639705.1. Lineage (GTDB taxonomy): Bacteria > Bacillota > Clostridia > Clostridiales > Caloramatoraceae > JARDZI01. The sequence continues at coordinate 9,772 of JBEQBT010000094.1, forward strand.
ATATGGGGAATATATATTTATATTAAACAATATTAAATTAGCATTATAAAAATCTAGTGAATTGAAGCCAGTTAACATAAATCAAAAATTCTAAATCGGGGGGAAATTTTTATGCCTTGGTGCCCAAAGTGTAAAACAGAATATAGAGATGGGTTTACAAGCTGTAAGGATTGTAATATTGAATTAGTTACTGAATTGGAATTAGAGCCAGATGAAAATGATAATTTGGTATATGACAAGGAGGCATTTTTAATATCAGTTGCAGATGATTCAGACGCCAAAGCAATTGAAGCACTTTTACGACCATATGGTATTTCAGTACTTAGGAAGTACAAAGGTGCAGGAGAATATTTGCAAATATCCATGGGCAAAACTATTTATGGGATTGACTTATTTGTTTCTTCTATGGAATTAGAAACTGCTAAAGAAGTAATTAATGCTATGAATGAATCTAGTGTTGAACTAGAAAATTATAATGTAGAGGAAGAAATTTTAAGTTATTCTGAATCCGAGTACAGCAAAAGAAAACGTAGAAAGATATGGACAATAGCATTGATTTTCATGCCTGGAGTTTTATTGATGGCTATTTCGATAATTTGGGAGTTTTTTAGATAAAAAATGAATGACTGGAACTTAGTGACCCTTTCTGCTATTTAACCTACAATCAGAAGAGGTGCCAGGCTAGTAACAAGTGTCAAATAGAAAAGTTTGTCACTTGTCACGAGCTTGGCACTTCTCAATAATTTAGTATTGATTTATGCTAATTGTAAGGTTAATATTTATATTATTATAATAATTACTAAACTACAAAAAGGATGAAAACGGTGACATAATGAAAAATAATGGACGAAAAATCAATGAAAGAAATGGATTAATTTTTATGCTGCTTGGTGCTGCATTTTTATGGAGTACAGGAGGATTTTTAATAAAGCTAGTTGATTTAAGCTCTTTCCAAATAGCAGGTCTAAGGAGTTTGATTACTGCATCTATGCTTTTAGTGGTTATAAAAAAACCAACACTTAAATTCTCCTTAAACAAGATTTTAGGCGCTATTGCCTATGCAAGCATGAGTATATTTTATATTTCTGCAACAAAAATGACTACAGCTGCAAATGCAATAATGCTTCAATATACAGCTCCAATTTATATTGCCATTTTTGGCGGATGGATGTTAAGGGAAAGGGCAACCAAAAAGGATTGGGTTACAATTCTGTTTGTTATTTTTGGGATGGTACTTTTCTTTTTTGATGATATTGGAGGAGGAATGCTGAAGGGCAACATTATTGCCATATTTAGTGGAGTAGCCCTTGCTTTTAATACAATATTTATGAGAAGACAAAAGGATGAGAACCCACTTGAAAATGTATTTTGGGGATGTATTTTAACCTTTATTGTTACAAGCCCCTTCTCATTTACAAAAATGCCAGACACTAAAAGCATAGTAGGCTTGTTTTTATTAGGAATATTTCAGCTTGGCGTTTCATACATTCTATATTCAAAGGCAATTAAGAAAGTACCGGCTCTTGAAGCAACCTTTATTTCTCTTGTAGAACCTATTCTAAGCCCTATATGGGTATTCCTGGCAGTAGGAGAGATTCCAGGGTTCTTTTCTGTAATAGGTGGAATTATAGTTCTTACAGCAATAACTATAAATTGTTTAACATTTAGAAGGCAGATTAATGCTTAATCAGGGCAGCTGCCTTATAGGAA
>JBEQBT010000095.1:0-11398 GCA_041639705.1 Clostridiaceae bacterium
GCTTTACAGTTGATTTTGATTTACCCAATGCCACAGCCTATGCAGAAACCTGTGCTGCAATTGGAATGGTTTTTTTCAATCAGCGCATGAATTTATTACATGAGGATGGGAAATTTGCAGATATTGTTGAAAGAGAATTATATAATGGAGTTTTAGCTGGTGTTTCACTTAGCGGCAACAAGTTCTTCTATGTGAATCCTTTGGAGTCAAACGGCAAATTAGCTGAAGAGGGAGGACATAGAAGAAGACAGGAATGGTTTAAAACCTCCTGCTGTCCAACTAACCTTGCTAGATTTATCCCCTGTGTTTCACAATATGTATATGCACAAAGGTCAGGCAGAGTATATATAAATCAGTATATAAGCTCTACTGGCAATTTGGAAATTAACGGGGTACCTGTGAAGATTGTACAAGAAACCGATTATCCATGGGATGGCAAGGTTAAAATTAAATTTAAATCTGATGGTGAAATAAATACTACATTATGCTTTAGAATACCTGGCTGGTGTGATGAATACTCCTATCAATACAGCGGAAGTATGAACTCTGGAATTCGGATTGAAAAAGGATATGTTCAGCTAGATGTACTTCTAAATAGGGACGAGGTACTGGATATAGATTTTGAAATGCCTGTTAAAAAGGTTCACATGGACCCAAGGGTTGTAGAGGATAATGGCAAGACAGCACTTCAGAGAGGTCCTGTGGTTTATGCATTTGAGGGAATTGATAATCCAAATGGAATTAGGTATATTAATATATCAAGGTTCACCAGGTTTAATGAAATATGGGACGCTGAGGAGCTTGGTGGAATAGTAAAGCTAAAGGTTGAGACAGATGGAGATAGATGGGTGGCAGTTCCATACTATGTATGGGATAACCGGGAGCTTTGTGAGATGAAGATATTTGTTAATGAAGAAATAGATAATGCAAGAACTACTACCCTATAGATTAAAAAGAGGTGAATATAATGGGTAAAATTGTAATGAAGGATTTAACAAAAAGCTATGATGGGAAGTATAAGGCTGTTAATAATGTTAATCTCGAAATAAACGACGGAGATTTTTGCGTATTACTTGGACCTTCTGGTTGTGGTAAAACTACATTATTAAGAATGATTGCAGGTCTTGAAGCCATTACAAGTGGAGATTTGTATCTTGATGATACACACATGAATGATGTTTTACCTAAGGATCGAGATATTGCAATGGTATTCCAGTCATATGCATTATACCCACATATGAGTGTGTATAAGAATATGGCATTTGGATTAAAGATGAAGCATATAGACAAGAAAGAAATAAATGAACGTATATTAAGTGCAGCAAAAAAGCTTGACTTAGAACCATATCTTGATAGAAAACCTCGTGCATTATCCGGTGGTCAGCAGCAGCGTGTTGCATTGGGACGTGCTCTTGTAAAAAAGCCAAAGGTATTTTTAATGGACGAACCTCTGTCAAATCTTGATGCAAAGCTTAGAAATCAAACCCGTGAGACTATAGTAAACATACATCGTGATGCGGAAGCTACAACAATATATGTTACCCATGATCAGGTTGAGGCTATGACAATGGGGACTAAGATAGTAGTTATGAATTTTGGGGTAATTCAGCAACTAGGTACTCCAGAAGAAATATATGCAGCACCAATTAACATGTTTGTTGCTGGTTTCATAGGTTCTCCTGCAATCAATTTTGTAGAAGGGGTAATTGAAAAGGGGTATTTTGTTTGTAAATCCTTTAAGCTGGCTTTGTCTGGAAAGTATACCAAGCTTTTGAGCAGCTATGAGGGCAAAAAGGTAAAAATAGGTATAAGACCTGAATTCTTTCAAACTGAGGATGATCCAGTATATCAGAAAATGGCTGATTCCCAGGTAGAAGTAACGGCTAGTTTCGTTGAGAAATTAGGTTCAGAGTATATTATTAGTGGAAGAGTAAATGAAGAAAAAGTTCTAGCAAAAATACGTTTTTCCCATGTAATTAGCGTTGGTGATAAAATTAAAATGAGTATAGATATGGATAATGTACTTTTCTTTGATCCTGAGACTGAATTAGCAATTAGGTAAATGGATTGCTAATTTAAAGCTAAACATGTAGCCTTAGGTAGAGATTTGTCTTATCTGCAATAAAAACAAAATTCCACCTTATGGAGAGTGGAGTATGTAATCGGATGAAAAATCCATATTAGCCGCGTCATGATTTCCCATACTTATGGTTTGAGGTAAGCTGGGAAGTTCATTTCGTGGCTATTATTTCATAATGATAGGAGGATAATATGGATAATAGATATGTAGTTCCTACACCTGGAATGATAATAACTGAGGATGTATCATTTTTACCTGGTGTTTATAACTTCTTTGGTAAGGAAGGTATAAGGATAGAGGGCAGTAATATAACAATTGAAGGAAATGGAGCAGTATTTATTGGTGGAAAAAAGAAGGAATTGTACAGGGATACTTCAAACAAAGGTGAATTTAGCTATGGGTATTCAAACAAGGGTAAGGACGATAGCCTTGGATATAATGGAATTGGCTTTTATTCAAATGGAACTAAAAACGTAGCAATAAAGAATTTAAGTGCAAAAAACTTTGAAATAGGAATAAAGCTTGAGGATTGTTCTGGATGGAGCATTCTAAATAATGATTTTTCATATAACTATCATAACCCAGACCATGGTTGGGAGGAGCATAAGGATATTGGAGGAATTATTCTATATGACAGCAGGGATTGCAAATTAGAAAATAATAGGGCAAATAATGTATGGAGTGGACTTGTTATTAGAAATGGCAGTAGAAATATAGTAAAGAATAATGATTTCTCCCATACTTCAAATGTAGGACTAAGACTATGGGCATCCTGTGAAAATGAATTTTACTACAATAACTTCAGTTGGGGACTCAGAAAAGAGCCATATGAGATACATGCTAGAGATTCAGCTTGTGTATTGATTGAGACTGGTTCTAATAATAATAGATTTATTAAAAATGATATGAGATTTGGTGGAGATGGATTATTTATTAGGTCATTAAATGGTTGGATGTCAAGTGGAAATTATTTTGAGGAAAATGATGCATCCTTTGCAAACAACAATGCAATAGAAGCATGGGATGAGGGAAATACCTATGTAAGAAATAAGGCTAATTTCTCAAGCTATGGTTTTTGGCTTGGGAATTCGGATAACACATTGCTGCTTGAAAATGAAGCCTGCTATAATGGAGTGAATTTTAAAAATGCACCTGAGAATTTTGGGAATGCAGGAATTTCAGTTGTTAATGGTTCAGGAACCAACTTTAAAATGATTAGAAATAAAATTCACGATAATAATGGTCCAGGAGTGGCTATAAGAAATAGAGTTGATTATCCTTCGATTAATTGGATTATTGAAGAAAATGAAATATACAATAACAGAACTGATGGAAGAGGCTTCCTAGGACATGGAATATACTTAAAGTATGCCCGAGGGATAAACCTTATAAACAATAATATACATGGAAATGACGGAAAAGCTGTTTGCTTTGATGAGTATGTTGGAGATGTTAGAGAGCTTCATAGAATTTCCGAACCTGTTGATATAGATATAAAAATACAAGCTAATTCCAAAACGTTCATCACAGGTAAAACATATACCTTCAAAGCAATCTCAACCCAAAGCAACCTCGAATACCGCTGGGACTTTGGTGATAACCAGCCCCCTCAAGGTGGCTCAAATAGAGGGACGGTTAATAAATGTTTCGAAATACCAGGCTTCTATAGGGTTGTCCTTTCTGTATCTGATGGAGAAAATGTAAACTATGATTGCATTAATATATTTGTATTAGCAGCAGGAATGGAAGTTGGAACCGATTCTAAATTATCAGACTGGGTATTGAGTAGTGACAGAGATACAAAATTGGTTAAGAATGAAGTAAATTATGTATCAGGCAGCAGTTCACTATTGTTAGAGTCTGCCAATGGTAAAAATATAACCTTGGAATACCCAGTAAGCAGAGATTTAGGATTGGATGTTTCGGAATATACTCATTTTAGCTTTTGTGTTCGGTTTATGAATGAGACAATAGAGTGGTATAAGGAGAATAAAACACCAACCATAAGATTCTACAGGGATAAGGGAAACTATGTTGAATTCATACCAAGACCTAATTTGTTTGGAGAGATTGCAAATAAATATAATGAGTCTAAATATGAATGGGCATATATTGAAATGGATTTAATTAATGATGGTGATTTTATTGGGAGAGTATATGGGGAATTTGATTTTAAAGAAGTGAACTATGTTGAGTTTTACATAGACACTCCTATGGATAGTCACATTATATTCATGCTTGATGGAATGAGATTCATAAAAAAGGAAAAGAACCTGTTTGTTAATATTGTAGATATTTCCAGGTACTTAAATGACAAAAGCATTGGAGATAGGGTTATTGTATCCAGTAATAATGCTAGATCAAATGTATTAGCTCCATTAACTGAGAACATTTACTTTGGAGATTATACAAAGAGATGGATTTCTTCAGATAATAGTGGTAATGAATTTTATGAAATAGACTTAGGTGGGGTGAGAAGATTTGACAGGGCTGTAGTAGATTTTTATTGCAGTGTTTCAAACACATTAAACTGTAATAATGAAAAACTGCCTGAAAGGTTGACAATAGAGTATTTTAAGGACGGTAAGTGGAATCAAATAGAGCATGGATGGAAAGAAATAACTAATAGCCACAATATTATAATGCTTGATTCAGTATTGGGAAGCAAAATAAAGTTTGTAATGGAAGGTAGTGAAAAACCATTTTCTATTTATAACATTGAGTTAAACAATACATTGAACAAATTAACAGTAGATAATGTATATGAGTTGAAAACAGAAAATACAAGCTATGTGGATATTGATAAAATAGGGGTTAAACTTAATTGTGCTCTTAGCGAAACAGGTTCAAAATTATCACCCCTTGTAGTATCACTTCATGAGTATAATGTGGACGTTTTAAATTCTAAGGAGCTGTTTGAAAAGGAAATAAGCATAGATAAAATTATGTTTAAAAGGGAAACGATACTTGATTTTGGGCTTAAGTGCTTAGATTCCAGTAAAAAATATTACTTAGCAATGACTCAGGGGACTCTGGCAGAGAACCTTACAGTAGGTCAGTACTATAGGTGGGTTGGCAGTGGAATTGTTGATATGGATGGAACCTATGGATATATCAATGGAAATGAAGTGGTGGATAGTAATAAGGTTGGCTGGGGAAATAACTGGATGAAGGTTTATACTAACAGGTACATTCTGGATTTATCCCACACTAATGATACATTGGGGAATAGATTTGGATTAAACAGTATGGAGAAGTTATATCAGAAATTTGAATTAACCAATCCAGCTTTAAGCATTGTTGAAGGTTCTATAAGCAATTTAGGCGGGGTGGCTATAGAAGGGAGTGAAAGGATTAGGATTTCATTAACAAAATCATTGAATGCAGAAAAGGCTGTTTTATACTTTGGTAAAGATGCTTTATATGAAGCAGAGATTAAAGTTTCTGATAAGGTATATAATGGAAAAATCAATGGAGGTATTTGTGAAATCAAAATTGGTCAGGAATTAAAGGAGTTTGAGGTTTCAATTGCTGGAAATGGAGTTTTAAAGGCTATTGAGCTTCAATAGGGGGAATAAAAAATGGGAAGATTAAGGTTGGTTGTTTTTGATTTAGACGGGGTTTTAACTGAAACAAGCGAGTACCACTATATTGCCTGGAAAAGATTAGCCAATGAAATTGGGATGGATTTTGACAGGGAGTTTAATGAAAATTTAAAGGGTGTTTCTAGAATGGAATCCTTTGAAAGAATTTTAGCCAATTGTGGAAAGGAAAAGGAATATACCCAGGAGGAAAAGCTTAGGTTGATAGATAAAAAGAATGAAATATATAAGAAAATGATTAAAGGCATAACTCCAGATGATTTATTTGAGGGTATATTAGAGCTCCTTGAGGAGATGAGAAGTAGAAATATTAAAATATCAATAGGAAGTGTATCCAGAAATGCTTCTGGAATAGTTAAAGGTTTGGGGATTGAAAAATATATTGACTATATTGTTGATGTGAATAAAATCAAACGAGGAAAACCAGCACCGGATATATTCTTAAATGCTGCAGAAGTATTAATGTTTAAACCTGAGGAATGCATTGGAGTAGAGGATGCAGAGGTGGGAATTGAGGCTATTAAAGCTGCAGGCATGTTTGCAGTTGGTGTTGGAACTAATGATAAGATGTATGGAGCGGATATTATATTTGCTTCCCCTGGGAGGCTTGATTTGGACAGAATACTTGAAGCCTATGAGTTATGGAGGAAATGATAATTATGGATACGTGTCTTGGTGGGATGTGGAAACTATATTTTGATAGTGAGAAAGAATTGGATTTTAAAACATATACAGAGGGAACCTCAATTGAAGTTGAGGTTCCTGGAACTGTTGATAAATATTTAGAGGATAGGACTTACAGCGGTCCCTTTTTTTACAGCAGAAGGTTTTGGATAAATAAAAATGAGTCAAAGAGATTTATTTTAAACCTTAAGGGTGTAAGTTATTATTGTGAGACATGCATAAATGGAAAATATGTTGGAGAGCATGAAGGAATATGGAATGAATTTAGCTTTGATATAACTGAGTTTTTGCTGCATGGAGAAAACAGTATAACAGTTAAGGTTATTAAGCCTGATTTTGATAAGAATAGCAGGTATTATTTCCGCTCTATATTATTTGGGTTCATACCTGATGTACTTCTGCCATTTGGGGGTATATGGAAGGGCGTAAACATTTCTGAGAAGAATGAGGGATACTTTGAAGAGGTATACCCTAAGTTTAATATGATTGATAAAACTCTAGAAATAGAGTACGTGATAAACAATAAAAAAGACTACAGCATTCAAGTGGATGTGTTGGATCCTAGAGGGACAGTTAATTATTTTTTCCAAGACAAGAGTAATGGCTTGTTTAAAACTAGATTGGATAATTTGATTCTTTGGTCTCCTGATGAACCAAATCTATATACTATTGAAGTCAAATTATTGTCAAATGGAGTACTTCTAGACAGTTTTAAAAAGCGTATTGGAGCTAGAAGCGTTGAGTGTAAAGATGGCAAGATATTGGTAAATGGTAAACCTATTTATTTAAGAGGAGTACTGCACTGGGGATATTACCCCGAGGCATATAGCCCCAATCCAACATATGAAACAGTGAAGGAAGAGCTATTTCAGATTAAAAGCATGGGTTTTAATGGAGTAAAACACTGCTTGTATTTTCCACCTGAGTACTATTATGAGCTTTGTGATGAAATGGGAATACTACTGTGGCAGGAGATGCCCCTATGGCTTCCTCACCCTAATGAATATTTACTTCCTAGAATATATGAGCAATATCCTAGGATGATTAAACTGTTTATAAATCACCCCTCTGTTGTCCTAATAAGTTTAGGGTGTGAGTTAGATTCCACAATATCTGGTGGGGTATTGAATGACCTATATGAAATGATAGATTCAAAAAACTTCAGTGCAATAATATGCGACAACAGTGGTTCAGGTGAATGCTATGATGGAGTACAGGATGGCAAGAGTGATATATATGATTATCATTTTTATTCTGAACTTCATAATCTGGAAGGTTTGATTAATGAATTTACACAAAGCTACAGGTCTAAAAAGCCTTGGTTATTTGGTGAGTTCAATGACATTGATACATGGAGAAGTATGGAGAAGATTAGGAAAGCAAGTATATGTGAAGTATACTGGGCTGATAAGGATGAAACCAAGAATTTACTTAGGATTACCCATAAGAATCAAGGCTCTGATCAACCTGTATATCTTCAGGAGGAAATACTTGAAACCTATGGGATTAGGGAGCAGGCTCAAGGGCTAGAGGAGATTAGTTATAGGCAGGCTTATGATGTGAGAAAGTACATTTTGGAATTAACAAGGAGATATTCTGCAATTTCTGGATATAATATTACGAATTTAAGAGATGTAGCTATTACAACCTCTGGAATATTTGATGATTTTAACAACCCAAAGTGGAGTCCCGAGGAGTTTAGAAAGATTAATAATGATATGGTCTTGATTTATTCAAAGGATTTAGGGCGAGTATGGTATAGAGGTGGAGATCGATTCCTGTCTATGGATTTATATAACCATTTTTCACAGAGTACTTTGAGTGGAAAAATCATATTATCTAATATGACTGACATCAGTGGTGAGTGTATATTGAAGATAGAGTTGATAAAAGAAGGTGTGCCAGTATACGAAAAAAGTTCATCAGTTAATATAATAGCGTATGATTCATTAAATATTAGTGACATTTCAATTTTACTACCAGAAATACATGAAACAGCCTGCTGTAAACTATCTGTAGCTTTAACAAAGGATAATGTGGTACTGACAGCTAATGACTGGAATATATGGGTTTACTCTGAGGTTAAAAACCATACTCCCGTTTATTTATTGGATAGCGGAAGCTACTTTTCAGGTGCTGAGAAATACTTTAATATAATAAAAATAAATTCAATTAGGGAATTAGGACGTGAATGTGGTATTTTAGTAACCTCATATTACGATGAGGAGATTGAAAGATTAATGGAGAATGGGTGGAATGTTTTCTATATACAGCAAGGGCATGGGTTTTTCCTATATAGGGAACTTCCTTTTTGGCGTGAAGGTATTAGAAAGATAAGCAAACACCCTGCTTTAGATAACATTAAACATAATGGCCATGCTGGATTGCAGTTTTTCAGTCTAGGGTGTGATACTTCCTTTGATAAATTAGAACTGGAAGAGAAGATAGGAAAGTATGAACCAATTATAACGAGATATGATGGGCGAAGATTCCATTCTTCAGAGTATATGTTTGAATATTCCAAGGGCAGTGGTAAAACCATTGTAACCTCACTTAGAGTTCAAGGGGGACAGGGTTCTCAGGCTCGAAGTTTTGAAGAAAATATACTTAGTATAAAGATATTGGATAATGTTATTAACTACTTTACTAAACCACAGAGGTGATTATATGGGCATGAATACTTGGAAAATAAGTGAAGAAGGCTATAATGAGAAGCTAAATAAAAATTATGAAGGACTGTTTACTCAGGGAAATGGCTATTTATCCATAAGGGGTTCCTATGAGGAGGACTTGTCAGGCGCAACTCAAAATGACAGGTATTGGAGAATGCCCGCTAATGTTACACTTGAAAAACAAATGCATCCTAAGAGTAAATGGGGTGTATATGTTCCAGGAGTGGTTGGGAATCATCCGATTTTGAATGAAGAGATGGTTAATCTTCCGTATATTTTGGGCTTGAACATTTATGTAGATGATAACAGATTTGATATGGAAAAATCAGATTATGACAACTACAATAGAGAACTGGATTTAAAAACTGGTGTATTATCACGAAGGGTTAAATGGCATATAAATAAGCATATAATAGATATGAACTTTTCGAGGTTCGTAAGTATAGCCAGGAAAAACATTATTGTTCAGCAGCTTAGGTTAAAGTCCATAGAGTCGGATATTAGATTAAAAGTGGAATCCTTTATAGAAGGGGATATTACCACAAACGGCTACAATCATTTCATTGAGAAGAAAGTTATACATGATAATGGGATTATAGAGTGTCATGTTAAGACAGATTTAGAGGATGAAGTTATAATGATGTCTAGGCTACTTGTTAATTGTGCTGCAAAAGAGGAATTTCAAATTGTAAAAGATAGAGTTATTCATAATGGAGTTATAAATATCAGGAGAGGGCAAGAAGTAGAAATTAGTAAGATTAGCGTTATTAAAACTCATAAGGGCAAGGGAACTCTGAGCGACTTAAGAATATCAGAGACCATGTCGAACCAAAATCTGATTGATGATGCATGGATTGAGTTGAAAAAAGCTGTTGATGATGTGGATAAATTATATGGTGAACATGTGGATGAATGGAAAAAAAGATGGGATGTTTCTGATGTTGAAATAAAAGGAGATGACAGATCTCAATTGGCAGTGAGGTTTTCAATATACCACCTATTAAGGTCTGTGAATGAAGGAAATGACAGGGTGGCTATAGATGCAAAGGGCGCAGCAGGCGAAGCATACTTTGGCCACTATTTCTGGGATACGGAAATATATTTACTCCCATTTTATCTATATACAAACCATGCTGCTGCTAAGAATTTGTTAATGTTTAGATATAACACTCTTGAGGCAGCTAAACAAAATGCAAAGTCCTATGGTTACGTGGGAGCAAAGTATCCCTGGGAGTCATCCATAAGTGGCAAGGAACAGTGCTCAAATTGGCAGTATAAGGACTTGGAGGTTCATATCAGTGCAGATATAGTTTATGCAATGTGGCATTATTACAGAGTAACAGGGGATAAGGACACATTGTTCAATTATTTTCTAGATGTAATGTATGAAATAAGCAGATTCTGGATTAGTAGAGCGGATAGGGAAAAGGATGGAACCTATTCTATTAAAGGAGTAATGGGACCGGATGAGTACCTTGCATTTACTAATAACAATTTCTTTACCAACTATATGGCAAAGCATGCTCTGAAAAGAACACTAGAGGCTCTGGAAATGATTAAAAGTGAGGATGAGAAATTATACAATTATAAGGCTTCCAGCTTGAAGATTACAGAAGAAGAGCTTGTCATGATGAATGATGTCGTGGAAAAGCTTAATATTCCAATTGATAATAGCAGACATTTTATATGGCAATGTGATGACTTTGATGACTTTGTTGATTTGGATTTCAATAAGATATGGACCGACAGAAGCAAGTCATTTGGTCAGTTTATATCCCAGGAGAGGAATTACCGTTCAAAGGCATTAAAGCAAGCAGATGTAATTGGACTCTTATGGCTGTTCAATAGGGATTTTGATGATAAAATGATAAAAAACTGCATGGATTACTATGAACCAATTACAACCCATGATTCATCCCTGTCATATATAGTACATTCTATTGTATATTCACAGATAGGGGATAGGAAAAGGGCATATGAATTTTTTCAAAAGTCCTTAGGCATTGATTTATATGATTATGGTGCCGCAGAGGGAATTCATATTGCTAACTGTGGAGGAATATGGCAGGCGGTCATTTATGGATTTTGTGGATTAAATAATCTAATGGTTGATGAGGAAATCAAGTTGAAACCAGCACTGCCTGAAGGATGGGAAAGTGTTAAATTTAAACTGCTATATAATAATAGATGGTATAATATTACTGTAAGAAATGATGAAGTTGTTTTAGAATAGGAATGAGATTAGTAGGTAATTACCGCCTTTCCCCAAAAAGCAACTCATTGTAGACCAGCTAAGCAAAGTCAAGTGATTTTAATAAATTATTTTTGCAAGTTAATAAAAATAGTTATGCAAATAGTTA
>JBEQBT010000096.1:0-11336 GCA_041639705.1 Clostridiaceae bacterium
TGTTTTTCATTTGCCAAAGCTTTTATCTCTTCAGTACAGCCAAATCCTCCAGTAATTAAAACTGCACACTGGTTTTCAAGGGCTAATCTATGAACCTCCTCCCTGTTTCCTGCAATTAAAAGATTCCCAGGTGAAATATACCTTTCCATTACATCAATAGTCATTGCTCCTATTACAAACTTGTTAAGGGCTTTATACAGACCGTCCCTTCCACCTAGTATAGACCCCCCAATAATATTTACAACCTCTGAAAAGGTTAAGCTTTCGATATGTTTTTTTTCTAACTTCTCTATTCTAACAGTTCCAACCCGGGGTATTGTACTGAGCAGTCCTAAGGCTTCAGCGTCCTTTATAGCTCTGTATGCTGTGCCTTCACTTACAGACAAATCAGTTGCAATGGTTCTAACAGATATCTTGCTTCCGACTTTTAATCCTCGGACATATTTAATAATATCCTCATGCTTAGACATATACTCAACTCCTATAATTTTCTCTACCATATAATATATATTATATCAAAATTAGCGGGTAAATCTCTACCCGCTATTCCTTAAGTTCCTCTGCTATTTTTTCGATTTTTCTAAGTCTATGGTTAACTCCAGATTTTCCAATAGGGGGATCAAGCATTTCTCCAATTTCCTTTAGAGTAATATCAGGATAATTTAACCTTACTTCTGCAATTTCTCTAAGTCCTGGTGGAAGTTTTCTCAAGCCAACCTTACCTTGTATATACCTAATTGACTCTATCTGTCTTATTGCAGCATCTACAGTTTTATTTAGGTTAGCTGTTTCACAGTTAACCAGTCTGTTTACATTGTTTCTTACTTCCTTATAAACCCTTACATTCTCTAAATCCAGTAAAGCTGAATGGGCTCCTATAATATTAAGCAGATCAACTATTTGCTCTCCTTCTTTAAGATATACAACAAAGCTATTTTTCCTTTGTATTATCTTTGCATGAAGCTCAAATGTATTAATTATTTTAACCAACTCTTCTGCCTGTTCTATTGTATTAGCTACAAACTCCATGTGATAGGTTTTCTCAGGATTGCTTATTGAACCTCCTCCAAGAAAAGCTCCCCTTAAATATGCCCTTCTACAGCAGTTCTTTTTCATTATGTCGCTACTTATTTTATTATTAAAACCTAATTTTCCATCCCCATATTCCTTTAATATACCAGTTTTTATAAGTATGCTCTTGGCTCCCATTTCCTTAGTTATTGAAAGTAAGTAAATATTATTTTTTTTAAGGGTATTATTTTTTTTAACCAATATTTCAATATGAATATTGAATACTTTTTTCATAAGAGTAAACACTCTTCTTGCAATTGCTGGATTCTCCGTAGTTATTCTACAGCTTAACCCTTGCTTTCCATTTATCCCAATAGTGCCGCTCATTCTCAAAAGAGCCGATATTTCAGCAATATCACAACACTCCTTTTCATCACTTATTCTACATATTTCATTTTTTGCAACTGATGAAAATGACACACTATCACCTCTTTTCTTTTATTCTCTCTGACAAGTAATAATAATCTAAAATTCTTCTTTTATTCATAGGCATAATATATTTTAATATAAGCTTCATAATTACTATTGATAGTTTTTTTGTATTATGCCTTAATAACCCATCCTTGATTTGAATCAAGTCTTCAGTAATTATTTCAATATTTTCGGGTATGTTTTCTTTGTCAATCTCAACCATATCCTGTCCATCGTTTTTATATTTTTCATAATACTCATCAGGTATAACTCCATCATTTGCAATAACAAAGTCAAATAATACTTCATCACAATGCTCTGAAATTGCATTTATATGATCTGAAAGCTTATAACCATCTGTTTCCCCTGGTTGTGTCATTATATTGGAAACGTATATTTTTAAAGCCTTTGATTTCTTTATGCTTCCAGAAATTTTTTCAATTATAAGATTTGATAATACGCTTGTGAAAAGACTACCAGGACCCATTAAAATGCAATCTGCATTTTCAATAGCAAATAAGGCGTTTTCAAATGGTTCTGGGTTTGAGGGCTCAAGAAATACTTTCTTTATTCCTGATCTATAATTAATACTCTCAACAGGAATGTTGGATTCTCCCTTAACTACGACTCCATTTTCAAGCATTGCACATAGTGTTACATCCTCTAAGGTAACAGGATAAACCTTGCCTTGGACAGCTAGTACATCACTCATTTTTTTTATTCCTTCTTCAAAATTTGAGGATATACCATTCATTGCAGCTATAAACAGGTTCCCAAAATTTTGCCCCTTTAGGCTTCCTTCCTTAAACCTATACTGCATTAACTCCTCCATTAGGGGTTCTGTATGTGCTAAAGCTACAAGGCAGTTTCTAATATCTCCTGGAGGCAACATTCCTAAATCCTCTCTGAGCATTCCAGAGCCTCCACCATCATCTGCAACTGTTACTACAGCAGTTATATTTGATGTATATTCCTTAAGCCCTCTGAGCATTGTTGAAAGTCCTGTTCCTCCTCCGATAGCTACTATTCTAGGTCCTCTAACTAATAACCTTTGTTCATACAATAAGTCAGTTAACAGTTGTGCGTTTATACCGCTGTTCATACTTGTACCTGAAAGAAGGGATAATATGCTCTTAAACCCTAATCTTAAAGCTGCATATATTATTATAACTCCAAGAAAGCTTGTATATATATATAATACCAGATATTTATCAAATATTGGTCCTCTAAATAGGACCTTTGATATTCCAAGTACAAAAACAGCAAGCCCCAGCATACCCATAAGAAGCCATCTCTTGATTTTTATCCCAGGCTTAAGCCAGTCAAACAAACTCATTATTTAAAATCCTCCGATATATCTTCTGAAATGTCCCTATGGTCTATATGAACTGTATGATCCTTCTTTTTCAGGTTTTCGTATATGGAATTTGAGATTACTACAGATCTATGCCGTCCTCCTGTACATCCGATTCCTATAACAAGTTGTGTCTTGCCTTCCTTAATATAGTAAGGAATAAGGAACTCTAACAGATCATCAATTTTGCTAACAAATTCAACGGCTTCCGGCCATTTTAACACATAATTCTTTACTTCTTCTTCATTTCCTGAATGGGTTTTTAGTTCTTCAATATAATAAGGATTGGGTAAAAATCTTACATCAAAAACAGAATCACAATCAAGTGGAATGCCATATTTAAATCCAAAGGACATTACCGTGATCATAAGACTTTCAAATTTTTCACCTATAACATATATCTTTTTAAGCTCTTCTCGAAGCTGCCTTGATGAAAGATTTGAAGTTTCAATTACATGTGTTGCTCTTTCATATACATCTGAAAGTATTTCTCTTTCTTCCATTATACCATTTATAATTCTATCACTCTTAGCAAGTGGATGATTCCTTCTTGATTCCTTATATCTTTTAACAAGGACTTCATCAGAGGCATCAAGGAAAAGTATTTCATACTCATAACCCATTTCAATAAGTGCTTTTAACCCATTAAAAAGGTCATCAAAAAATTCTCCACCTCTTATGTCCACGACAATTGCTACCTTTTCTATTTTCCCTTCTGCCTGGTGACATATTTCTGCAAACTTTGGTATAAGTGCAGGAGGAAGATTATCTATGCAAAAATATCCAAAATCCTCGAGACATCTTATGGTCTGGGTTTTTCCTGCACCAGACAAACCTGTTACAATAACAAATTTCATTTAATTCCCTCCTAAGCTTTTATCGATTTCCAAGACTCCACCTTCTATAAGGTGGAGTTGCCTTTTTCTACTTCAGGTGGGGTAGAGTCCCCACCTGAAGCCCCGATGTCCAGCTTTAGCTGGACGAGTTCACTTTACTGCATTTACTATTCTCTCAGCTGGGAGACCTGCATCCTCAGCAATCCTTATTCCATTTTCAAAGTTACCAACATCCTGTGGTCTATGAGCATCACTATCAATTGCAAATGTGACTCCTTCCTTCATAGCAATTCTAACATATTCTACAGTCATAAATCCATGACTTGCATTAATTTCTAGAAGTGTTCCTCTTTTTGCTGCAGCTCTTGCAAGCTCCCTAGTATCTATGTCTGCCTTTGCCCCTGGATGGGTAATTATATCAATATTATATCTATTTATTGCACTAATCATTGCCCTTGTGATAATTTTTCTATTGCTATCCCGAAGTGACGGAATTATTTTGGAAAGCCAATTCCTTATAAAAAGTTTATGAAAATCATGAATTGAACCTGGAATTGCTCCATTATGATATCCTACAAGTAGTTTATCAAATAGCTTAATATCCTCATTTTTAACATCTATATCACCATCACAGCTTATTAAATTAGCTTCCACTCCCAACTTGATTTCAATATTATTATATTCCTTTTTAAGCTCATCAATTTCTTCTCTCATCTTTTTTAGATTTTTTATTTTTACTCCATATGTAAAATGTCCAGGACCGTGATCAGATATAACAATTTCCTTCAAACCCTTTCTTACAGCTTCCTCTACATTTTCTCTTATTGTTCCTTTTCCATGGCTATATATGGTGTGCGTATGATAATCTGCAAAAAGCTTCATTTTTTCCCCTCCGACTTTCCTATTATAAGAAAATATAACACATAGTTATATTGCTATCAATACTAATGTATAAAACTTAAAAAGAACTCAGGTGTATTACCTGAGTTCTGTAAAATCATTTTAGTATTTTTTCCAATTCACTTACAAACCTCATATTCTGAGCCATTGTTCCTATACTTACCCTGAGCCACCCATTCATATCGAATAAGTAGCCTGGTCTTACTATTATTCCCTTTCTTAAAAGAGCATCAAATACTCCCTTATCATCTCTATTAATGTTAACCATTATGAAATTTGCCTCTGTTACTATATATTCAAGACCCATTCTCTTAAATTCATTATAAAAATATAACTTTCCATTTGTATTTTCATCTATTGCTCTTTTTAGAAATTCCTTATCCTTTAATGCAGCAATTGCAGCTGCCTGAGCAATAATATTAATATCAAAGGGTCCTATAATAGCATTCATATATTGGGTAATTTCTTCGCTGGCAATACCATATCCAATTCTTAAACCTGCAAGTCCATATGCCTTTGAAAAAGTTCTTAAGATAATCATATTATCATGTTTATTAATAATAGACATTGTATCTGGATATCTGTCATCAGTTACATATTCTCTATATGCTTCATCCACTACAACAACAACATCCTTTGGAATTCTATCTAGTGCATAGAATAACTCTTCTCCTGTTATTATTGGTCCTGTAGGATTGTTAGGAGTACATAACCATATAATTCTTGTTCTTTCGTTTATAGCATTAATTGTTTTTTTTATGTCAACTCCATAATTTTTCATTGGGATTTTAACTATTTTACCACCCATAAGTTGAGTGCTGTCCTCATATCTTTGAAAGGAAACTTCAGGCATTATTGTCTCATCACCTGGATTTACAAATAGATTACAGATAACTCTTAATAGAAGATCTGAACCTGTTCCACAAAATATCCTGTTTGAATCAATACCAAGATGTTTTGAAAGTGCTTTTTTTAATTCAAAGTTAGCTGCATCAGGATAAAGGTTAACTCCCCCCGCATGATTTGCAATTACCTTTTGTACTTCAGGTGAACAGCCTAACGGGTTTTCATTTGAAGCCATTTTGATAATATCATCAAGTCCTAGTTCTCTTTTAACCTCATCAATAGGTTTTCCAGCCTGATAAGCCTTAAGTCCAAGTATTGCATCCCTTATTTTCATTAATATTCCCCCCGTTTTTTAATGTTCTTAGCTTCCAGCTACCAATTATATAATATTATATATATTACATATTTACAACATATCAGCATACTATATATAAAACATTGAAGTTATATATACATAACACATTGAAGTGATAAAGTATCATAATATCCCTGGAAAATCGAAGTCTGTACTACAATAATATATGTTTTTTTATAGAATAAATGAATATATAAAAACAGGCCAGGATTTACTCCTCACCTATTATTCTTACCTCAGGCTCAAGTGCTACATTATATTTTTCCTTTATTGTTTTTTGAATCTTTTCAATTAATCCTAATACATCCTTTGCGGTAGCATTATTATGGTTAATTACAAAGCCTGCATGCTTTTGAGAAATGGAAGCACCTCCATTTGACATACCCTTTATGCCTGCATCCTCTATTAGCTTTCCAGCAAAGTGCCCAATTGGTCTTTTAAAAGTACTTCCTGCACTTGGATAGTTTAAGGGTTGTTTTTCTGCTCTTCTTCTATTCAAATCATCCATTAGGTTTTTTATTTCCTCATAATTGCCCTTTTCAAGTTTAAAAACTGCTTCTAGTACTATATAGTTATTTTTTTGAATAATACTATTTCTATAGGATAAATCTAATTCTTCCTTGTTTAGTTTAAATTGGTTACCCATCATATCCATCACAATTGCATAATTAATAATATCCTTCATTTCAGGTCCATAGGCTCCTGCATTCATAGTTACAGCCCCTCCTACTGTTCCAGGAATTCCTGAAGCGAACTCCATTCCCTTAAGGCTGTATTTTAAGGCTTCCATTGCTGCAGTTGAGAGTGCTGCACCTGCTTCTGCTTTTAAATTATCACCATCAGCACTAACATTATTAAGCCGTGAGAGTTTAATGATTACTCCTCTATAGCCACCATCCCTGACAATTAGATTACTTCCATTGCCAATAATATAAAAATTTATTCCATGCTTGCTGCATAGCTTTACAGCATCCCCTACCTGACCTGGTGTTTTAGGTAATAGAAAAATATCTGCTGGACCCCCAACCTTAAAGGATGTATGGTTTTTCATAGGTTCATTATATTTAATACCATCTCCAGTAATTATATTTTCCAATTCAAGCTTAAGCTTCTCAAGACTCATATATTCATCTCCCTAATAATAAATCGCATTTCCAATATATTTTAGTAAATGCATAAATCAATTAATATGTTACCATAATTTACATTTCAGAAAACTGTTAAATTATGATTATCTATTCACTAGCTTTCCTCTTTTTCTTAAAAAGTCCTTCAACTTATCCTCATGAGTATTAATAATATTCTCATCCCTAATTCCTGCATTTTTTATAATCTCAAGGGCTTTATCAAATTCGCCTATAGCAAAGCAAATATGTGCGTCACTTCCTATTGCTATCATATTTCCCTTTAGTGCTGCCATTTCTGCAATCCTTCTGCAGTTATCTTGACTTCCAACACGTGATGTTCCAAAGGATGAGTTGTTTATTTCAATTAAAACGTTATACTCCACAGCAGCCTTAAGAACCTCATCAATTTTTATTGGAAATGAAGGGTTCCCAGGATGAGCAATAATATCTACATATTTATTTTTCATGGCACCTATAATAGCATTGGTATTTTCATCTATATTTCCAGGTTTTATGCATACATCATGTAAACTTCCAATGACTATATCAAGTGTACTTAATATCTTATCATTAATATCAATTTCCCCATTATAATCCAGAATATTAGCTTCTACTCCTTTAAGAACCTCAACTCCATTTATAAAATCTGGATACACCTTTTGATTTCCTATATGGAATATATGTGGTCCTCCAACCATTGCTGGACCATGATCAGTAATAGCAATAAGCTTCATTCCCTTTTTAGCAGCTTCACTACAGTTTTCACCTAAAGTGCTATATGCATGACCACTTGATATTGTATGAACATGTGTATCTACAACCATTTTTCTCAATTCAATTCCTCCTTTGCATGTGTAATGCTTAAACATATCTCAATGCTGATATGTTTTAAACATAGTTAATATGGTACCTGTAGGGGCGAACAGTGTTCGCCCGCTATGTTGCATTATTATCCAAGGCATAGCCAACATGTAGGTGCCTACGGGCGAACACTGTTCGCCCCTACAATTTAGATAGTGTCATATCTATTTATTTTCATTATTATTATCTCTAAAGTATTCATAAACCGCAATAGCAGCTTTTTCATTCATTCCCCTTACCTTTTTTAGCTCCTCAACACTTGCCTTTTTAATATCCTCTATGCTTATGAAATGGTTGATAAGTGCAAGTCTTCTAGTCTTTCCAATGCCAGATATTCCATCAAGTAGGGACATTACACTTCCCTTTGACCTAAGGCTCCTATGATATTCTATTGCAACTCTATGGGCTTCATCCTGTATTTTTGCAACGAGCTTATAAATTGCAGAATCCTTGTGTATTAAAACTTCCTCACCTTTATATATTAACCCTCTTGTTCTATGCCTGTCATCCTTCACCATACCACAAACAGGAATATTAAGTTTAAGTTCCTCTAGAACCCTCTCTGCTATAGACACCTGGCCTAACCCACCATCCATGAGTATAAGGTCAGGAAAACTTGAAAACTTGCCCTTAGTGAGTTCCTCTCCCTTGCTTTCTAGTTCCTTCCCCTCCTCAATGCCTCTTTTGAATCTTCTAGTTAGAACCTCTTCCATACTTGCGTAGTCATTAGGTCCCTCAACAGTTTTTATTTTAAACCTTCTATAGTCCCTGTTTTTTGGTTTTCCACCCTCGAATACCACCATGGAGCCTACTGGATTTGTTCCCTGTATATTTGAAATATCAAATGCTTCAAGTCTGTAGGGAGTATTTTCAATATCAAGTATTAGCTTCAGTTCCTCAAGAGCATCCTCTTCCATTTCTTTTTCTTTTAGGGTTCTATACTTCATCTGCTCAAGTGCAGCCTCCGCATTTTTCCTAGCCATTTCAATAAGGTGGCTTTTCTCTCCCCTTTGGGGTACCTTTAGTTGAACTCTGCCTCCCTTTTTCTCAGAAAGATAGGATTCTATTATATCCATTTCATTTATTGGGTTTTGAAGAAGTATTTCCCTTGGAATGTAATCCCTGTCCCCATAAAATTGCATCATAAATTGGGATAGCATTTCCCCTTCATCCTCTTCAACGTCATTAAAATAAAAGTTTTCTCTTCCTAGAAGCTTTCCCCCTCTAATAAAGAACACCTCAATGCAAGTGCTCTCTTCAGTACTAACATGTGCAATAACATCTCCATCATCCATTGTTGCATTTTCAAGTTTTTGTTTCTCCTGTATCTTTTGTATGGAGTTTATTTGATCTCTAAGCTCAGCTGCCCTCTCAAAATTAAGACTTTCTGCAGCCTCCATCATCCTATCCCTTAGCTGCTTTATTAATTCATCATGTTTTCCTGAAAGAAGTGTCATAATGTCCTTTACATAACCCATATATATATCCCTATCTACATTTCCCAGGCAGGGTGCAATACATCTGTGTATATGATAGTTAAGACAGGGTCTATCAACAACTCTTCCAAATGCCAAATCCTTTTTGCAGCTTCTAATTGGATATAGCTTTTTAACTAAATGTAATGTATCCCTTACAGCATATAAATCCGTATAGGGACCAAAATACTTAGCTCCATCCTTTATTACATCTCTTGCCATAAATACTCTTGGATATTCCTCATTTACTGTCACCTTTATATAGGGATACTGTTTATCATCCTTAAGCCTTATATTATACCTTGGCCTATGCTTTTTAATTAAATTACATTCAAGAATTAGAGCCTCTAATTCTGAATCTGTAAGAATATACTCAAATTCCTCAATATGGCTAACCATTGTAATAACCTTTGGAGAATGGGACTTTGAGCTTTGGAAATACTGTCTTACTCTATTCTTTAATGAAATAGCTTTTCCTATATATATTATAGTTCCCTCATCATCCTTCATTATATAAACTCCTGGATGGTCAGGAAGATTTTTCAATGCCTCTTGTATATCAAACATAATTATCACCCTACCTAATCTTGGTAAATATTATTGGCAGTCTCCATACTAAATAAATGAGCCCTGCTGCTGTAATAATCCCCTCAAAAAAATTTCCCTTCAATGAACCTACTGAAAAAGTAAGTGGCATTTTATACTTTGTTTTTTTAAATGGGAAAAATAAAGGAACACCCCTGTTTGTAAACATGTCGCATATAATATGGGTTCCATAGCCTATTGTAAATGGTAGAATACTATTTATCAAACTATATTTTACAGCAACATTTCCAAATATACCAAGGAAAAATAAAAGTCCTGTTAAACTATGGGTTATTCCATTTCTATGGGTTGATATTCCTATTAAAATTAGAAAAATTCCAAGGGACCTTAAATATGAATAGTTCATGTAAAAGTAATTCATCAACAATATAAGTATACCTAATGTAATGTAAAACGTTACCTTTATGCACTTGCTTCTAACAGGCAGTATGTATTTATTTATCAATCCCTTAGGATGATCTATATCAGGTAGTACAGATGCAAATGCACATATTCCAAGGGAAGTTAATGACAGCTGTATTGGTATATATTCAGATAAAATTACGGTTGCCATAACACCAATTCCAAGATGGGTTTTACCAGTCATATTCTTCTCCTTTATGTTAACTAGTACTTTAAATATAGTATATACTATGCAATTTTATAGAACAAGTGTTTGGGATAAAAATTGTCATAAATCACATAAATTTATTCACTTTTTGTAGGTATATTCAAAAAGTAACCCTTTGGGACACTTTTTTATTTCACCCAAATTTCATATTTTTATATATATTGACTTAATATATCAACTACACTATAATATAACTAAAATAGTAAAACTTGTAAACGGCAAAACCTACGAAAGATGGTGACGCAAAGCTATAGGGGCTAATATAGATATCTATTATGCCAGCCAGTTACCAGGTTGTTTTGTGGTTTTAACTACATGCACATGGGCAGGTAGTTTTTTTATTTTTGGATTTTTGATAGTTAGGTTATATGTCAGAAAGTGGGGGATTGATTATGAACTTATTGATGACAATAGAAACGATGTTATCCCAAAAAAGAGGAATCCTTTCGGATATAAACAAAGATGATTTTATGGACTTGTTAAGTCCTTTGTTCCAAGAGTTTTATCGATATATCTTTTCTCTAGCCAAAAATAGAGACTTAACAGATGATATTATACAGAATACCTTGCTACTAGCTTATGAAAATATTCATAAACTTAGAGATAAATCTAAGCTTAAATCATGGTTATTTACCATAGGAAAAAGAGAGTTTTTAAGGTCAATTAGAAATAATTCTAAGTATACTGAGCTGATAGACGAAAAAATAGAAACGAAAGAATTAACCCCTGAAAGTGCTTTTCTACAATTAGAAACTACTATTGAAATTATTATAAATATAAATGAATTAAGTCCCATATTTCGCTTAAAGGTATAACAAAATCAAGCATTTAATTTGAGAATTTTAAAAAGCTAATATTGCTTTTTAAACCCCTGTACAAAAATG
>JBEQBT010000097.1:0-11332 GCA_041639705.1 Clostridiaceae bacterium
TGGACTTACAACCGTTGATACTGGAACCCATTGGAGTATATTTGGACAGATAGTAATAATATTGCTTATTCAGATTGGCGGGTTAGGATTTATGACCTTTGCTTCCTTTTTTATAGTTATGCTTGGAAAAAGAATTTCTCTAAAGGAAAGATTGGTAATGCAGGAAGCATATAATTCATTTAATCTTCAGGGAATGGTAAAGCTTATGCTTTATGTTCTTGGAATTACTTTGACTATCGAGGGAATAGGCGGAATACTGCTTTCTACCCAGTTTGCTCGGGATTATGGATTGGTAAAGGGTATTTATTTTGGATTTTGGCACTCCATTTCAGCCTTCTGTAATGCTGGGTTTGATCTAATTGGTGGATATAGAAGCATCACAGGATATGCTGAGAATTCTGTCGTTGTTCTTACAATTGGCGGCTTGATTGTACTTGGAGGTTTGGGATTTGCAGTAATACATGAAGTTTTACATACAAGGCATTTAAGAAAACTCTCACTTCATAGTAAAGTTGTTCTTTTAGTAACAGCAATACTTATCTTTGGTGGAGCAATACTTTTCTTTATATTTGAATATTCAAACCCTGGCACAATGGGACCTCAAAGCTTTAAAGGGAAAATATTATCAAGTATTTTTGCTTCAATTACTCCAAGAACTGCAGGTTATAACAGTATATCCACTACAGATATGACTATGGCTGGCAAGTTTTTAACAGTTATACTTATGTTTATAGGAGCATCTCCAGGCTCTACAGGAGGTGGTATTAAAACAACTACGGCAGTGCTAATATTTATGACTGTTGTTGCAGTTGTAAAGGGCAGGGAAGATACAGAAATATTCAAAAGAAGAATAAATAAGTCATTAATATACAGAGCTATTGCAATTACAGCTATCAGTTTTTCACTTGTTATTTTAGTAACAATGATACTTTCAATAACTCAAAAGGAACAGTTTAGCTTTCTTGCATATCTTTATGAGGCAACTTCAGCTTTTGGAACAGTTGGTTTAACTATGGGAGTTACACCAAATTTGACTACCATCGGTAAGGTTGCTGTAATCTTAACCATGTATGCTGGAAGAGTGGGTCCCTTAACTCTGGCTTTGGCATTTGCTCATAAACAGCAGATATCAAGCTCTGCAATAAAATATCCTGAGGATAAATTACCAGTTGGTTAAAATAGGAGGTTTAATTATGTCAAACAAGCAATATGTTGTAATAGGATTGGGTAGGTTTGGCTCAAGCATTGCAAGTACACTTTATTCACTTGGAAATGAAGTTTTGGCAATTGATACTGACGAGGAGATTGTTCAAAGTATATCAGAAAATGTAACCCATGCAGTTCAGGCTGATGCAACTGATGAAGCAACTCTTCGCTCCCTTGGTATAAGAAATTTTGATGTTGCAGTTGTTACAATTGGTTCCGATGTTCAGTCAAGTGTAATGACTACGCTTCTTGTAAAGGAGCTTGGGGTAAAATATGTAATATCAAAGGCTCAAAACGAACTTCATGCTAAGGTACTTTATAAAATTGGTGCAGATAGGGTAGTATTCCCTGAAAGAGACATGGGTGTTAGAGTAGCACATAATCTATGTTCTTCTAATATATTGGATTATATAGAGCTATCACCTGATTACAGTATTATGGAAGTTTCCGCAATTAAGGATTGGCAGGGCAAAACCCTCAGAGAACTTAATATGAGAAGCAAGTTTGGAATCAATGTAATGGCAATTAAAAAGGGTGATGAAATAAATATATCACCTATTGCAGAGGATATTATTGACATTGATGATGTGCTAGTTGTAATAGGCGGTACTGAACAGCTTACTGCTATAGAAAAGGGGAAAGCTTAATTAAGATGATGAATATATTATCAAAGGATAATAAGCTTGTAAAGCTTGGGTTGAAGTTAAAACAAAAGAAATACAGGGACGAGGAAAGTAAGTTCATAATTGAGGGTATTAGATTTGTTGAAGAAGGAATTATATCTGAAGATGTTGAGCATATATTTTATAACTCAAAGCTACTTGAAAGTCGGGGACATGAAAGAATACTTAACAAACATTTTAGTGTACATGAAGTAAGTGATGCAGTATTAAAAGAGCTTTGTGATACTGAAAATCCCCAGGGAGTTGCAGCTATTGTAAATAAAAGACTTTGGAAAGTCGAGAACATAAAAAATGATTTTATTGTTATAGCTGATGGTGTTCAGGACCCTGGGAACATGGGTACAATTATAAGAACCTGTGATGCTGCAGGTGTAGGCGCAGTTGCAGTAATAAAGGGAAGTGTAGATATTTATAATCCTAAAACCCTAAGAACAACTATGGGTTCAATATTTCATATTCCAGTGCTTGTATATGAGGACTTTAAAAGCCTTGCAGAGGAATTGTCACAGGCAGGGTATAATATATATGCTGCGAGTTTGGATACTAAAAGTTATTTATATGACTGTAATTTTAAAGAAAAAACTGCCATAGTTATTGGCAATGAAGCTAATGGAATACCTGGTGACCATGTTGAAATGTGTACTCACAAAATAAAAATACCAATAGTCGGTACTGCTGAATCACTAAATGCTGCAGTAGCAGGAGCAGTAATAATATATGAAGTAGTAAGACAAAGAATGTGATATTAAAAAACATTGCTATGTAAACCTTATCTGCATGTCATCCTGAACGTAGTGAAGGGTCTTTCACTATAGTGCGTATTAAGATCCGACCCTACGCTCAGGATGACATGGGACTATAACTACTGATTTGGCTTTCATAACAATGACAACGTGTACACCCAGTGTCTGACACCTATAGGTCGAATGCAAACAAAAATATGTAGTCATTGACAATATAATGATTTGTGGTATAATCGTTCATAATAGAATATTTGAAACAGTGAATTAGGTAAGTAGAATATTACCCTGTACAGGGAGGTTGGGTCAAAGATTGAGAGCCCAACTGCAGTAGGAGTGTTTGAAGTTTCCCTATGGAGTTCCCCTTCTGAAGTTTTTAGTAGGTTGGGGCGGCAGTGCCGTTAGAATATAATTGAGTGGGCAATTATTTTGCCAATCAGGGTGGTACCGCGAAGCATCTTCGTCCCTTTTATTAGGGATGGGGATTTTTTTTATCAATTTCTAAGACTCCACCTTCTATAAGGTGGAGTTTCCACTTTTTGCTTCAGGTGGGGTAGAGTCCCCACCTGAAGTCTCGATGTTCAGCTTTAGCTGAACGAGTTCACTTGCTTTTTGTGTCATCCTGAAAACCCAATGAAGGATCTTCCCTCAGGATACCTATAAGAACCTTCACTACGTTCAGGATGACATGGGATTAGATTGATTTACAAGGTTCCAGGCACCTGGGGTGGAATATTATCAATTAAAATTAGAAAGGATGTTATTATGGAAAGAACATTAGTACTTCTAAAACCTGATGCTATAGAGAAAAAATTAATAGGTGAAATAATAGCTATTTATGAGAGGAAAGGACTTCACATATCAGCATTAAAAATTATTAAGCCATCAATAGAAATTGCAGAAAAACATTATTATGAGCATAAAGATAAGCCATTCTTTAAAAATCTTGTTAGCTTCATTACAAGAGGAGAGGTATGTGCTTTAATTATTGAAGGTGATAATGTTATAAATATAGTAAGAAAAATAAATGGAGCAACTGATCCTATGGAAGCTGACATGGGCAGCATTAGGGGTAGATTTGCCATATCAAAAACAGAAAATATTGTTCATTCTTCAGATAATGTTGAAAGTGCAGAACGTGAAATAAAAATTTGGTTCCCCGAAAGGTGACAGGCACTTCACATTCACACTTGCGAAAGTGGGAAACTTGGATAACAAACACCTGAAAACGTAGGGGCGAACAGTGTTCGCCCGAATTCGTACCAAGGGATTTAGGTTATACTTTATATGACGATGCCAGCGGGCGAACACTGTTCGCCCCTACAGTGGCGGAACTTGATAGTTAATAAACTAAATGTGCTCGGCACAATAGAAAGGAGTAATAAAATGAGAGAACAGCTTGAAAAAATTAAAAATGATGCTGTGGAGGAGATTAAGGGTGCTTTAGGCAGTAAGGGTTTAGATGAAATTAGAATAAAGTATCTTGGTAAAAAGGGACTTTTAACAGGAATACTTAGAGGCATGGGAGGCTTAAGTGCTGAGGAGAGACCTGTTATTGGAAAGCTTGCAAATGATGTTAGAGAAGAAATTGAAGCTGCAATAGAGGAGAATTCTAATAAAATTAAAAGTTCTGAAAGAAATAAAAAGCTTTTAGAGGAAGTAATCGATGTTACCATACCAGGTGTGGGTAGTAAAACTGGAGGACTTCATCCTGAAACTAGGGTTTTAGATGAAATAAAGGAGATATTCTTTGGAATGGGATTTTCTGTTGCAGAAGGTCCTGAAATAGAATTGGATTATTATAATTTTGAGGCTTTGAATATTCCTGAAAATCATCCAGCAAAGGACGAACAGGATACCTTTTATATAAACGACAAGGTAGTTTTAAGAACGCAAACCTCACCAGTTCAGATAAGAACCATGGAGAAAACAAAACCACCAATTAGAATTATTGTTCCAGGAAGAGTTTATAGATCCGATGCTGTTGATGCAACCCACTCTCCAGTTTTCACTCAGATAGAAGGTTTAGTTGTGGATAAGGGAATTACAATGGCTAATCTAAAGGGAACCCTTGACACCTTTGCACAAAGGTTTTTTGGAGAAAAAACTAGAACAAAATTCAGACCCCACCATTTCCCATTTACTGAACCATCTGCAGAGGTTGATGTTTCCTGCTTCGTTTGTGGTGGAGAGGGCTGTAGAGTATGCAAGGGTTCTGGATGGATTGAGATTCTAGGTGCTGGCATGGTTCATCCCGATGTATTAAGAAGGGGTGGAATTGATCCTGAGGTTTACAGCGGTTTTGCATTTGGAATGGGGCTAGAGAGAATAGTAATGATTAAATATGGAATAGATGATATAAGACTATTATTTGAAAATGACGTTAGATTTTTAAAGCAATTTTAAGGTAGGAGGTTGAGTAAACATGAAGATACCATATAGGTGGCTTTTAGAATATGTAGATTTAAATAAGGATATTAAAGAGGTTGGTGATGCACTTACTCTATCAGGCTCTAAGGTTGAAGAGATTATTGAAAATGGTAAGGAAATTGATAGGGTTGTAACTGCAAAGTTAATAAAGCTTGAAAAGCATCCTGATGCGGATAAGCTTCAGATTTGCCAGGTTGATATTAAGGATGAGGTTATTCAAATTGTAACAGGGGCAACCAATATAAAAGTGGGAGACATTGTTCCTGCAGCTCTTCATGGCTCCAGTCTTGCTGGAGGAGTAAAAATTAAAAAGGGAAAGCTTAGGGGAGTTGAATCCAATGGCATGCTGTGCTCTGAAGCAGAGCTTGGAATTGCAGATGAGAGCTCAGTTCATGGAATAATGATACTTCCTGAAGATACTCCAATTGGGGTTGATATAAAGCAAATACTAGGACTTGATGGAGGGGTAATCGATTTTGAAATCACCTCTAACAGGGCAGATTGCTTTTCTATATATGGAATAGCAAGGGAAGCATCAGCAACCTTTGATGTCACATTAATGCCCCTAGAGCTGAATTTTAATGGAAATAGTGATAATATAAATAACTATTTAAGTGTAGCTATAAAGGATGAACTATGTAGAAGATATATTGCAAAAATGGTTAGAAACGTTAAAATTAAGCCATCCCCAGATTGGATGCAGGAAAAACTTGAGGAAGCAGGAGTAAGAGCAATAAATAACATGGTTGATATTACAAATTATGTTATGCTGGAGCTTGGCCAGCCATTACATGCATTTGACTATAGGGACATTGCTGATAAAAAAATCATTGTAAGACGTGCCGATAAAAATGAAAAGTTTAAGACACTTGACGGTAATGAAAGAACTTTAGATTCATCAATGCTAGTAATTGCAGATGAACAAAGGGCAGTTGGTGTTGCTGGAGTCATGGGTGGAGAAAACTCTGAGATAAAGGAGGATACAAATATAATAGTGTTTGAATCTGCAACCTTTAACGGTCCTAATATAAGAATAACCTCAAAAAAGCTAGGACTTAGAACTGAAGCATCCTCTAGGTTTGAAAAGGACCTAGACCCAAATCTTGCAGAAATAGCAATGAATAGAGTATGCCACCTTGTTGAATTATTAGATGCAGGAGAAGTTGTTGGAGGAGTTATTGATATATATCCAAATGTTGTGAATCCCCATAGAGTTAAAGTAGCCTCTAAATGGATAAATGATTTCATAGGAATAAAAATTGATGCAAACCAGATGAAAGCAATGCTCAAACGACTTGGAATAAATGCAGAGGGAGAAGAAACACTAGATATTGAGGTACCTACATTTAGACAGGATGTAAAAATAAATCAGGATGTGGCAGAGGAAATCGCAAGATTATATGGATATGATAAAATTCCATCTGTTAAAATGTCAGGCGAAACAGTTGAAGCTGTTTGGACAGAAGATCAAAAGCTAACTAAATTAGTTAAGAATACCATGACAGCTTCTGGACTATATGAAGCCCTAACATATTCCTTTGTAAGTCCTAGAGTATACGATAGTATAAATACACCTGCAGATGACATCATGAGGAATAATGTTGTTATTAGAAATCCACTTGGAGAGGATTTCAGTATAATGAGAACCACCACCATACCCTCAATGCTTGAATTATTGGGAAGAAATTATTCAAGGGATAATAAGGATGTAGGCTTGTTTGAAATAGCAAGGGTTTATATACCAGGGAATGAACAATTACCAGATGAAAGGGATAAATTAACCATTGGAATATATGGCAATATGGATTTTTACAACCTAAAGGGTATTATTGAGAATCTTCTTAATGAATTAGGAATTGAAAAAGCTGAATATGTAAAGGAGACTGAAAACCCAGCCTTCCACCCAGGACGTACAGCAAAGCTATTAATTAGAAAGCAGGCTGCTGGAGTTTTTGGAGAAGTCCATCCTGATGTTGCAGAAAACTATGGAATAGATGGAAGAGTATATATTGCAGAAATTGATTTAAGGCTTGTATTCCAGGCATCCAAAATGCAAAGGAAATACAAAGCTCTTCCAAAATATCCTGCTTCAGTAAGGGATATTGCAATGCTAATTTCAGAAGAGGTTCCTGTAGGGGAAATTGATAATGTGATTAATAGAGCCGGCAAGGAGCTTATTGAAAAGGTTGAGCTATTTGATGTGTATAAGGGAAAGCAAATACCTGGGGGAATGAAGAGTGTTGCCTATTCAATAACCTATAGGGCAGAGAACAGAACCCTGAAGGATGAAGAAGTAAACAAGGTCCATGAAAAGGTTGTAAATGTTATTGTGGAGAAATTTGGGGCACAATTAAGGTAATAGATTACAGTTTACTAAATACCAGAATAAATGTGGCTCCGTGAGAATGATTCTCTCGGAGCTTTTAAAAAAACTTATAGAGAAAAAGTTTTTTTAATGGTAAAATAGTAATATTATATTATTTACATAATAAATGCAGGATTTTTGAAAAATGTGTAGAAGTATAATCTATATATCACTATAAATTACCATTATTAATTTGAAAGGGTGCATTGTATGCCTAAGAATAAAGTAATCGTAAGGATAAATGGATCAGAATATACACTTATGGGTGAAGACTCTGAAGATTATTTATTCTCAATTGCCAACTATGTTGATAAAAAGGTTAAAGAGGTTTTAGTGAGTAATACAAAGCACAGCACGACCTCTGCTGCCGTTCTGACTTCTCTTACTCTGGCAGATGACCTTTTCAAGGCAAGAAGAGAAATAGAATTGCATAAGAGCTCCTTAAGAGTACCGGAGGAGAAAATAAAAGAATTTCAAAAGGAATATGATCAACTTCAACTCGCTTACATGGGAGTTTGTAAAGAGTATGAGGAGTATAAGCAAATACAGGAAAACAAGGAAGAGGATTTAAACAACCTGAAGGAAGAGTATAATAGAATTTATCTAAGCTTTATGGAAAAAAGTGACGAGTATGAAAGACTATTAAAGGAAAGCACATATGTGAAGGAGCAGAATCTGGCTCTTGAAAATAAATTACTAGAAAATGACACACATATTCAAAACCTTAAGGATCAACTTCTGGAAAATCAAATAGAGCTTGTAAAGGTACGAAAGGATTACAAGGATATTCAATCAAAAAAAAGAAGCGTATAAGGGTTTAGTCCCTTATTTTTTTTGCCAAATTCTATATACGATAAACATAAATAAAGAATTTATGCACGTCTTTTGCCTATATAATAATATGTTTGTAACATTATGGAATTTTTGAATATTATATAGTAGAAAAGGAGATGATAACATGTTTCCACCCTTTATACCCTATATTTTTAATGCAGCTTTTAATAATGTAAGCCCATGTTCTGTGGATGTAGTAGGAGATGCCACTCATCCAGCCTTAGAATATGGATTTAGTCCAACTCATATTGCCTTCAGATTAAGATTAAACGGTGATCCACGAAAGAATAACCCACCAACTGCAATTGACGAATTCAGGTGGGGAGTGGAAATAAAAGATGCAAACGGCAACCTGCTGTTTACAGTAGAGGTAGATGGAAAAAATAACAGAAACTTTGTAGCAATCAGAAATTCCAGTTTCGTAGCTATTTACACCGAACCAATTGCACTTGGAACCAATGTTGCTGTTACTCAAGTAGCAGGAATTGCTTCATGTAATGGTCAACCACCACCTGACCCAGACTTTTTACTAGATTTCCAGATGCCACTTTCACAGTTTATAATAAACCACACAGTATTTGACTTAAGAGATGAGATAATTCAATTCTGTTTCTATACCACAACTTCCGATAATGATAATAATATAAACAAGGAAAACCCTGATGACCAAATTCCACCTAGTAAATGCGGACCATTTATTAATGTGTCTTTAACACTAAAAAAGACGTGTCCAATATCTCCAGTAGGAGGCAGCTTTAAGGTAGGGGATTCTGTAACTATAACACTTAGTGTATCAAATACTTCTTCAGTAAATGCCACAAATGTTACAGTAGTTGATTTGCTAAATGTTCCTGCAGGTGTTACAATCAGCAGCCTTACAACGGTGCCTCTTGCTGCAACTATTGTTCCTCCAACAGGTCCATATGTAGGAAATGTTAATATAACAACTACCTGGACTGGATTAACTATACCTGCAAATTCGGTTTTATTGCTGACCATTACCTTCACTATATTGGATGCACCTTTTCAAACAACAAATATTACCAACCTAGACGCAGGAATTGGACAGTTAAGTGGTACAGATAATTTCAGATGTACTATACCTGTTGTAAAAGAAATTCCCCCTCCAATACGTGGAGTAAAATTTTATGATTTAAAAATCTAAGACTAAAGATTTAAAATAAATTTGAGAAGCATAATTGTAGAACTCCCACTTATAGAAGTGGGAGTTCTACAATTATGCAAAGTCATATGTCAAGAGAGGATATTTTTTTAGCAAACTTTTGGTCTTGTCTCCTGTCTTTCAATGCATACCTTTATAATGTCCTTCTCTACAAATTTCCATGCTACTGTTAAAGCTGGATTCTCTGGGTGTTTTCCAAAGTTTTGAGCTCTTTCAAATACTACACACATAACTTCAGCACCTACAACTCTAAAGCTTGCACCTATGGTTGCATCATCCCTGTCAATGAAACACTGGAATGGAATGTCATCAAAAATATCGATTGTATGGGTCCCAGGTCTTCCACATGCATCAACTGGTGTATAGGTTATCTTCTTATGAATTACACCACAGATAACTACTTTTTCTGGGCATACCTTTTCAACTACGGCTTCTACTGTTCTAATAGCAGTTACATCATGGGTTCTGTCAATTAATGCAGGTGGTACAAGCTGTGTTTTATGGTCAATCATTAACTGACAGCAGGTTCTTGGATTGGGCTCTGGACAGTTGCCATTAGGTGGACAGTTAGTATGGTTGTCAACCAGATATGATGATTCCTTTGGTGTTTGTACAGGTAAACCAATTGGCGTTCCAATATTCCCATCTAAAAAACTATTATTTTTAGGAGTTAACATATTTTAACACCTCCTTCTCTATATCTCCTGGTACATTATATGAGTAATTGTCGAAATATGTAATATAAAGTGCAAAAATATAGTATTTTTTTAGAAAACTAAAATAAGAAAACATTCGAAAGACCCACATGATTATAAACCTCATGTGGGTCTTTTGAATGTTTAACTTGCATCTGTTTCAATGCATTTTCTTATACATATCTTAATAATATCCTTTTCTGCGAATTCATACACTAGACAAATTGGGTTTCCATAGTAATCATTGAATTTGTATAAATTATTTTCTTGTTCAAATATATTACAAAGTATTTCTGCACCTATTATTGTGAATTCATCATCCAGGTTAGCATCATCTCTGTCTATAAAACATTGGAAGGGAATATCATCCTCTATTATCTTTTCTATTTCATACCAACCATCAGTTAATGATTTATATATTATTTTTCTTTTAAGCTTTCCAGCTATGATAACTTTTTCAGGACAAACCTTTTCTATTAAAACCTCTATATTTTTAGTAACCTTAATTGTTGAACTTTTTGCAGGAGGGTATAGAGTTATTTTTTTCTCTATCATAATCTGACAGCATGTCTGTGGGTTTGAGACAGGGCATATGTTATATAAATCCATTAAAGCACCTCCTCCTTATATAGTAAATTCTGCAATGTATCAATTTCTAAGACTCCACCTTCTATAAGGTGGAGTTACCATTTTTTGCTGCAGGTAGGGTAGAGTCCCCACCTGAAGTTTCGATGTTCAGCTTTAGCTGAGCGAGTTCACTCAAGT
The DNA here is from genome assembly GCA_041639705.1 of Clostridiaceae bacterium. Classification (GTDB taxonomy): domain Bacteria; phylum Bacillota; class Clostridia; order Clostridiales; family Caloramatoraceae; genus JARDZI01. The sequence goes on from JBEQBT010000097.1 coordinate 10,902, forward strand.
ATGTTCTTCTATTATATAGTATGAAAATCATCATTAAATGTTACAAAACCAATAATTTAGCCGAAAAATTATTTTCTAATGTAAATAATAATTGCCATAAGGGTATTTTTATACAATATATTTAATAAAATGTAATTGCATCTGTTTTATATCAAAAAAGGAGTGAATAGCATACTTTATTGTAGGAATCAACTGGGTTGGAGGTGAGACAAATTGGATAGTATTAGCAGCCGGAATAAGGCTGTAAAAGAAAGTGATTTTCAACCTGTATTGAATCAGTCTGGTACTTCAAAATGTAGAGTTGGAGTACTGGCATATTGCACTGAATTTCTAGGAGTATTTGGAGCACAAAACACTGTAGATACTCCTGCAGCTGATGGTAGATTTATTTCAGTAACCCTTAAAGATGGAGATGTTGCAATGCCTACAGC
>JBEQBT010000098.1:0-11276 GCA_041639705.1 Clostridiaceae bacterium
AAACATAGGTAATTTCATAGTAAATAAAATAAGTAGAAAATAAGGAGGAATATTAATGAAAAAAATATCAAAGGTTTTAGCAATTTTATTAACATTTACATTACTTTTTACAGCATGCCAATCAAAATCAAATTCAACAGGTGATTCAAACAAAGACACAACAACAAAAACAGAAAATAAAAAACTTGTGGTTGGAGCTACTCCTCTACCACATGCTGAGATATTAAACTTCGTAAAGCCACTACTTGAAGCTAAGGGCATTACCCTTGAAGTTAAGGAATTTACAGACTATGTAACTCCAAATATTGCACTTAATGATAAGCAGCTTGATGCAAACTTCTTCCAGCACGTGCCTTACATGGAGTCATTCGCCAAGGAAAAGAACTTGCAATTAATTGCTGCAGTAAAGGTTCACGTAGAACCAATGGCTGCTTATTCCTCAAAAATAAAGTCTGTAGATGAATTAAAGGATGGAGCAACTATTGCAGTTCCTAATGATGCTACAAATGAAGGAAGGGCATTGCTGCTACTTCAAAAACAGGGATTAATAAAGCTAAAGGATGCTTCAAATCTTAGCCAGACTCCAAAGGATATTGTTGAAAACCCAAAGAATCTTAAGTTTAGCGAACTTGAAGCAGCACAGCTTCCAAGGGTTCTAGTTGATGTAGACTTAGCAGTAATCAATACTAACTATGCTCTAGAAGCAAAACTAAACCCTGTAAAGGATGCACTTTTCATAGAAGATGGTGATTCACCATATGCAAATGTCCTAACAGTTAGACCTGATAACCAGAACTCTCCTGAGATACAGGAATTAGTTAAAATATTGAATTCAGAAGAAGTTAGAAAGTTTATAAATGACAAATATCAAGGAGCAATTATACCTGCATTCTAGAAGAAGACTCTGATCTAAATTGTTAATTTTTGTAGTGGCCCATGTTCCCACATCGGCTTGGCACATTTGCGAACAGGCATTTCTACTATTGATGTACGTTCGATGAAACCGCTAATACCCTGTCGATGTGGGCATCGACCACTACACTTTGGTGATGTGGGAACATGGACCACTACACTTTGGTGGTATTCGTTATACAGTAAAAGGCAGGTTGCAATGCAACCTGCCTTTTACTATTTTACGTACTCTGCACCCTTTTCAAGTGCTCTTTTATTTAAATCATAGAACTGTTCTTTTCCGTGATCCCTAAGTGCCTTAAGTAGAGCCTCCATTGGCATTATCCCTGTTTTCTCAACAAGTGCTCCAAGTAGTATCATGTTTGCGATTTTAGTTGAACCAACTTCTTCTGCAGCAGTTTGTGCAGGAATTTTTATAACCTCAATATCAGTTCTAACTGGTTCTCTGTTAACCAGGTCACTGTCCATTATTAAAACTCCTCCTGGAACAACTATCGATTCAAATTTATCAAGTGAAGGTCTGTTCAAAACAACAACAGATGTTGCATCAGTTACTAGAGGTGAGCCTATGTATTCATCGCTTACAATAACTGAACAGTTTGATGTGCCTCCACGCATTTCAGGACCATATGATGGTAACCATGACACATTTAGATTTTCATCTAAACCAGCATATGCAAGGAATTTACCCATTGATAGTATTCCCTGACCACCGAAACCAGCAAATATTACTTCCTGATGTGCCATGCTACTTCACCTCCCCAGTTGTTATATCCTTTTTAATTCCCAATGGATAATATGGAATCATGTTTTCTCTTAACCATTCCATTGATTCAAGTGGTGAAAGTCCCCAGTTCGTTGGGCAAATTGAAAGAACTTCAACCATTGTAAAGCCTTCACCCTTGATCTGAAGTTCAAAGGCTTTTTTAATAGCCTTTTTAGCCTTTAATATATTTGGTACACTATCAGTGGATACTCTTTCAACATATACAGCACCATCAAGAGTTGAAATCATTTCTGATACTCTTATAGGATATCCAGCCATTTTTACATCCCTTCCATATGGAGTGGTTTCTGTAACCTGTCCAGGAAGTGTTGTTGGAGCCATTTGTCCACCTGTCATGCCATAAATTGCATTATTAACAAATATAGTAGTTATTCTTTCTCCTCTTGCAGCAGCATGAACTATTTCTGCAGTACCAATAGCAGCAAGGTCTCCATCCCCTTGATATGTAAACACTACTTTATCTGGAAGGGATCTTTTAATACCTGTTGCAACAGCTGGTGCTCTGCCATGGGCTGCTTCAAACATATCACATGCAAAATATTCATATGCAAGTACTGAACATCCAACAGGAGCAACCCCTATTGTCTTGTCCAAAACACCAAGTTCAACTAATGCTTCACCTACAAGTCTGTGAATAATACCATGGGTACATCCAGGACAGTAGTGAGTGGACACATCTAATAAACCCTTTGTAGGTTCAAATACAACTGCCATTATTTTGCACCTCCCACAACAGCCTTTATTTTCTTTGCTATTTCAGCTGGTGTTGGAACCATTCCGCCTGATCTTCCATAGAAATGTACTGGCTTTCTTCCGTTTACTGCAAGTGCAACATCTTGAACCATTTGTCCTTCACTTAACTCAACTGAAATAAAACCATTTTTTGTTTTATTTATTACCTCATCAAATGCTTTTGTAGGGAATGGCCATAATGTAATAGGTCTAATCAACCCTATATTTATTCCATCCTTCTGAAGCATCTTAATTGAGTTTTTGCATATTCTTGCAACAGTTCCATATGCCACAATTACTAAGTCTACATCCTTGTCACAGTTATAGATTTCGTACCTTACTTCATTCTTTTTTATTTCAGCATATTTTTTCTGAAGCTTTTTGTTGTGATTCTCAAGTTCCTCAGGCTTTAGATATAGAGAATTAATTACATGGTGCTCTTTTCTACCATTAAATCCGCTTGCTTCCCAGGTTTCCTTTGATGGTAGGTATCGCCCTTCTTTCTTCTTGAATTCAACAGGCTCCATCATCTGTCCTAGCATTCCATCTCCCATAATCATTACAGGGTTTCTATAATAGTCTGCAACATCAAATGCTTCCTGCATAAGATCAGCCATTTCCTGTACTGATGCTGGAGCAAATACCACAAGATTAAAGTCTCCATGTCCTCCGCCTTTAGTTGCCTGGAAATAATCTGACTGGGCAGGCTGAATACCACCAAGTCCAGGGCCTCCTCTAACAATGTTAACAATAACACAGGGAAGCTCTGCTCCAGCGATATATGAAATTCCTTCTGACTTTAAACTTATTCCTGGGCTAGAGGAGGATGTTATAACTCTTACTCCTGCTCCTGCTGCACCATATACCATATTTATTGCAGCTACTTCACTTTCTGCTTGCAAAAACACCCTACCAATTTTAGGCATCTTTCTTGCCATATAAGCAGCTAATTCTGTCTGTGGTGTAATCGGGTATCCAAAAAAACACTGGCAGCCTGCTTGGATAGCAGCTTCCCCTAATGCTTCGTTACCCTTCATTAAAACCTTTTCTGACATTAAGCTTACCTCCTATCCAAACTATTTTTCAACCCTGATTACTAAATCAGGGCAAATTCTAGCACATGAAGCACATCCGATACATTTTTCCATTTTCTTTTCAGTAACATTTGCTGGATGATACCCCTTAACATTAAGCTTTTCATCAAATTCAATTATTTTTACTGGACAAACTGAGATACAATGACCGCAGCCTTTACATCTGTCCTCTCTAAAAAAAACTCTTGCCATAGGCAACCTCACCCTCCTTAAAAAGGTTATGTTTTATATAAAAGAATCAAGTTTTCACAAGGATTCTTTTAAACTAATTTAGTAGTATGCAATCAAAGCAATTCTGTAGTGGCCGCTGCCCACAGCGGCTTGGGGTATCTACAATTTAAAATATATCTACAACTAATGTCAGTTAGCCATAAATGATAATTTCCTGTCAATGTGGGCATCGACCACTACAGCGCTTTATTACTTTAAATTTACATAATATTCATTAAGTCCCTAACAATTATAGCAGATTTTTTTTCATATTAAATCCCTGTTCCATGGTGGAAGCATAAATATTTTTATTGGAAATATTTTGCCATCAATCTCGTTTGTTATTTTACTTACTAAATCTTCTCTTACTGCTGTAAATTTAATTGGAATACCAGTTCTTTTCGATACTTCCTTTACTACTTTTTGCCCATATATTATATCTTCTATTTCAGTTTCGTATGACATATTAGAATTATTAATTAGATATTTTACTTTGAGCCTAGATGCGACCTCAATTTCTTTTATATATTGAATCACTCCATCTGCATCGGAAGTATTGGGTCTTGTAGTATTAACTACAAAATACATGTCATACTCTTCTTTACTAAAATACCTGTTATATTGTCCAATAGCTACAGCTCCCTGGTCATCTCCTCCAACATCTAATACTACCTCATAGGATTTATCATCAAAAACTGCAAGGGTATTAAGAGGTATGGTTCCAAGCTCTGCATTTGCATATTCCTTTGGTGTGGCAATTAGTCTAATACCTTCAGTTTCTAAAAATTCCTTCTCATCTCTTGTACAAAAATATGGGTTAACAATATCCAAATCAGCTATGCATACCTTTTTGCCTTCCCTGGCAAGCTTAAGTGCATAATTAATTGATATTTCAGTTTTTCCACTTCCAAAATGTCCTGTAAATACTCTAATTCTAGACATATCCTCACCTATTTATATTCCTTTGCTTTTTCTTCCCCTAATAGAACTCTAAGTCCTCCTTCAGCAAGCGCAAGAAGTTCATCCTCACCTGGGTAGACTATAACTTTTCCAATAAATGATACTCTTTCTCTAATCCATTCAACATATTCCTTTCCATATGCAAGTCCACCGGTTAATATAATTGCGTCGACTTCTCCCTTTAATACTGCAGCACAAGCTCCTATTTCCTTTGCTACTTGGTATGCCATAGCCTTATATATCAACTCAGCTTTCCTATTACCCTCTTTAACCATCTTTTCAACTTCTCTTGCATCATTTGTATTTAGGTAAGCAACAAATCCACCCTTACCCGTAATTTTCTTTTTCATCTCATCTAATGTATATTTCCCTGAATAGCACAGCTTCATAAGTGCAGCAACAGGTAAGGTACCTGTTCTTTCAGGTGAAAATGGACCTTCTCCATCTAGTGCATTGTTTACATCTATAATTCTGCCCCTTTTGTGGGCACCTACTGATATTCCTCCACCCATGTGAGCAACTATAAGGTTTATATCCTCATATTTAGTTCCATTTTCTTTTGCATATTTCCTTGCCATTGCCTTTTGATTTAATGGATGAGAGATACATATTCTTTGAATTTCAGGCATACCGGAAATTCTTGCTATATCCTCCATTTCATCAACAACAACAGGGTCAATAATGAATGAAGGTATGTTCAATGGTTTTGCTATTTCATGGGCTATTATTCCTCCAAGGTTTGATGCATGTTGTCCCTGAACTCCAATTTTCAAATCCTCAAGCATTCTTTCATTAACAGCATAGGTTCCACCCTCAATTGGTTTTAGCAAGCCGCCTCTTCCAACAACAGCATTAATGGATTTTATATCGATTCCATTTTCCGTAACTGACTTCAATATAACTTCTTTCCTAAAGTCATACTGCTCAAATATGGTTTTGTAATTAGCTATTTCTTCCGCTGAGTGTCTTAAGGTTTTCTCAAATACAGGTGTAGTTCCATCATACACTCCTATTTTAGTTGAAGTTGAGCCTGGATTTATAATTAACATTCTAAACATGCAATTTCCTCCTTCATGTGATAACAAAAGTGTAATACATTATAACCCCGTCAAATAACCTCGTAGTGGCGAATAGTGTTCGCCCCTTATTGTGCATTGTTAGTCATAGGACAACCTAAATCCTTGGTACCCTGCGGGCGAACACTGTTCGCCCCTACAATAACTGACACCTTAATGCTTACTTTGCCCTGCTGCAAGTGATGCAAGCGCTATTGAGTACATTTTACTCTCATGACTGTCTGACCTGGAGGTAAGTATAACTGGAGCAGCTGCCCCCGCAAGTATCCCTCCGTTTTTAGCATTTGAAGTATATGTTAATGTTTTATACATTACATTTCCTGTTTCAATATTCGGAACAAGTATGATATCTGCTTTACCTGCAACTTGGCTCTTTATTCCCTTATGTTCTGCTGCTTCCTCAGAAATAGCATTATCTATTGCAAATGGTCCATCAACTATACAGTCTTTAATTTGCCCTCTGTCATTCATCTTAGAAAGCACTGCTGCATCAAGTGTAGGCTGCATATCAGGATTTACTACCTCCACTGCCGCAATAACTGCAACCTTTGGCATGTCTATTCCTATTGCCCTTGCAATTCCAACTGCATTTTCAAGTATCTGCTTCTTAGTCATAAGGTCAGGGGCTATGTTCATTGCTGCATCTGTTACTATAATTATTCTTTGAAGTGCAGGAACTTCAAATACAGCAATATGGGATAAAACCTTCCCTGTCCTTAGTCCCTTTTCCTTGTCTAGAACTGCCCTTAAAAAAGTTGCTGTATCAACGAGTCCCTTCATAACCATGTCTGCATTTCCCGATGAAACAAGTTCAACGGCTATTTTCGCAGCCTGTGCATTATCAGGCTCATCTATAATTTCAAATTGGTTAATATTTAACCCTATAGCAACTGCAGCTTCTTCTATTTTTGCTCTTTCTCCAACAAGTATTGCATCTGCAATGCCCATTTTCTTAGCATCCCTTATAGCCTCAAGCACTGGCTCATCCTGAGCCACTGCAACAGCGACCTTTTTTATACCATTTGTCTTTACTCTATTTAATATTTCATCAAAACTCTTTATCATAATTTCACCTCATCTTCGTAAATCCTTGCCTTTTCCTGATTATTTAGTACTCTGAAAGCTCCCTCTGCAAGTGACTGCATCTCATCCTCTCCAGGTACAATTTCAACAGGTGCAATAAAACTAACCATTTCAATTATCTTATCCATTAGCCTTTTTGAATATGCTAGTCCACCTGTTATGATAATTCTATCAACCTTACCACAAAGTACAGGCGCATATGACCCAATTTCCTTTCCAATCTGATAGGCAAGTGCATCGTATACTAGTTCAGCTTTTTTATCTCCTGAAAGTATCATTTTTTCGACTTCCCTTGCATCATTTGTTCCAAGGTATCCCATTAGCCCTCCCTGGAATAACATTTTGGTTTTAAGTTCCTTATATGTGTACTTTCCTGAATAAGCAAGTCTTATTAGGGCTCCTACAGGAACTGTGCCTGCCCTTTCAGGTGAAAAGGGTCCCCCATCATTGGCATTATTAACATCGATGATTCTTCCCTTTTTCATTGGCCCAATGGATATACCTCCGCCTAGATGTGCAACAATAAGGTTCAATTCCTCAATGCTTTTGCCAAGCCTTTCTGCAACTCTTCTTGAAACTGCTTTCATATTAAGAATGTGTACAAGTGATCCTCTAGGTAATTCAGGAAGGCCGGAAATTCTTGCAATATCATCAAATTCATCAACTGCAACAGGATCCACAATAAATGCAGGTATTCCTTCACCCTCTGCAATTGCTCTTGCGATAATTCCACCAAGATTCGAAGCATGTTCACCCTGGATACCTATTCTTAAATCTTTTATCATTGGATCAGTAATTTCGTATGTGCCTGATGGTATTGGTCTTAAAAGTCCTCCTCTGCCAACTACTGCTAATAGCTCCTCATGATTTATACCTTCCTCAATAAGCCAATCTAATATTGCATTTTTCCTATACTCATATTGATCAGTTATCTTGTCAAACCTTGAAATCTCAGTCTTTAAGTGAATTAAGTTCATTTGTTTTAAATTGTTTGTTCCTTCAAACACTGCAACCTTTGTTGACGTTGAACCAGGATTGATAGCAAGTATAAAATGCCTCATATATCCCCCACCTTGTATAAATTTAAGTTTTAATTTTCCAATGTTATTTATAACAATTTCTCTCATTCTATTTTAATGTATTTATTATATAATTTGCAAGGAATATGTCGTTTTATTTATCAAATTGAAATACATTGTGCAAGATATCTAGTTTCCATAATTCATTACAGACTTAGAGACCATAAGCCTATTTATAATTGACTATGGTCTCCTGCTTTTTTAGTTATGGACTTGTTGTATTCGTCTCTGGTTTTGTTATGGTAACAGAAACCTTATCAGGAACTGTTTTAACTATACTTAGCCCATTTGGAATGTTTATTTTAAGTTCTACATTATGCTGACCTACATCAATATTATTAACATCTACAATTGCAGAAATGCTGCTAGTATCAAGTGGGTTGATAGCACTTTCAGCTCCACTTAATGTTATATTTACATCAGGTGCTGAAGTACTATAGCTATATCCTTCTCTAGAATTTACAATATTAATAGGTATCTTGACTGTTTTTTCAATAATGTTCTCAACTACAAATTCCACATTTAAAGTATTTATTCCTTGAAAAACTTCAATTCCTTCTGGAAGATTCATGGATAAAGTATCAGTATGGGTTGCTATTACTTTTGATATATCATAGGGGACTGTTTCAATTTCTTTAACCTTATCTAAGTATTTTCTATCACCAACAATTATAACCTTATCTGTTGACAGGTTTGTTTTTTTCAAAATCTTATTCACACCAATATTTCCTACAGTTTTAACAACAACACTGACTTCTTTTGCAGGTTTAACTGGCACAGATACATCAACTACAGACTTCTCAATGGAAACATATTTTATTTCCTTTCCATCCTTGTCTACAGGTCTGATTACAATTCGTCCAGTAACATTATTTGATTTATTGTTTATATCAATTTCACCTGCTAAGCTATTTACAGAATTAACTATGGATTCTGGTCCACTAACAAGTACTTCTGTTGGACTTGTAACTGTATTTAAATACCCAAAGCCTTCCTTTACACTTCCAATTAAGTTAATATTAACCCCAACTGATTTTGTTTCTAATGTTTCAAGCTTTACTTTTATATAGTAAGGTACTCCTGTTGGGTTCTCAACTTGAATTCCAGTAGGTTGTTTCCCTATAATCTCCACTTGTATGTTATTTTCACCTTTTTTTAAAAATGCAGCACTATTTAAATCAGCAACTATATTAAAATATGCTGGATCATTAGCTGCAAATACATCCAATGCTTTTCCTCTGATTTCAAGACTTACTGTAAAATTTTGCTCTGGTACAAGAGCCAAATTAAATTGCTTTAAAGCTTCAGTATTTACTAATTGTACAGGGATGTTCTCAACTGTTTTCCGCTCCATAGGATTTTTATCAGTCATGGCATAAATCCACATAACAAAAGCAAGCAAAACAGATGCGATTATTACAGTTAACTCTTGTTTACTTTTGTGAGCCATGTTTTCACCTTCTTATACATAGTTGTTTCCTTAGCAAGATTATGCTCAAAAATTTTTGTTAGGACTAACTTTAACCTTTCATCATTGTAATTCCTTGTAAGTTTCCCATTTATAGAAAGTGAAATATTGCCAGTTTCTTCTGAAACAACAACAGCAATGGAATCTGAACTTTCAGTAATCCCTATTGCAGCCCTGTGCCTTGTCCCTAATTCCTTTCTAATTTCATGCTCGGTTAATGGAAGTACACAACCAGCAGCTATGATTCTTCCTCTTCTAATTATTACAGCCCCATCATGAAGGGGGGTATTTACCACAAATATGTTTTCAAGCAATGCAGAAGATACGATAGCATCAATTGGAATACCATTTGCTACAATATCCCTAAGCCCAGTCTCCTGCTCGATAATAATCAATGCTCCTGTTTTACTTTCTGAAAGGTCAACTGCAGCAATTGTTATTTCATCCACAACCCTTTGCATTTCTTCCTTTGTTTCAAATAATTTTCTAGTTATAAACTTACTTCTTCCCAGATGTTCAAGAGCTTTTCTAAGCTCTGGTTGAAAGATTACTATTACTGCAATAAGTCCAACGGTTAATGTATTTTTCAAAATCCAGTTGAGAGCTACGAGCTGCAATAGTTCGCTTAATTTCAATACAATAAGAATGAGTGCTAAGCCCTTAATAAGTTGTTCTGCACGTGACTCTCTAATCAAAGTATATATTTTGTAAAATATATATCCTACAATGAGTATGTCCAGTACATTCCATATTGTAATATTTTTCACAATTGTAAGTATATTTGAGAGATCAACCATCAAATTCCTCCCTTCAGCCTTTCTCACTTAAATATAATTATAATATAAAAACCCTGCTATAGTATATACAAGTATCTATTTATAAAGTTATTTTTTTATAGTTTTAATTCTCATGATTGCTAATATGAATTATATATAAATATTTTGGGGAAATTATAATTTAAGAATGTTATATCAGGCTGTAAAATGTCTCTATCAAGATATAATAACATAGCATTGGTCATTAGGGCAATTACTTTATTATGTAAGGAGTTGGTTTGATTGGATAAAAGTATCGATGCAAAAATAGAGCTGGAAATAAGAAATTTATTAGATAGAGAAATGCTAAATTCTGGAATAGATAAAAGAATTCAATGTAAGGATGGATATGTAACTCTTACTGGCTTTGCTGATACTTTAGGAGAAAAAAACGCAGCTGAGGAACTAGCAAGACAAATTACAGGGGTTAAGTCAGTTGAAAATTGTATTACCATATCAACTGATGGAACTATTACAGATAAAGAAACTGAAGTTGAGGTAATAAATAAACTAAAGAAACGTTCAAACCTTATCCCAGTCAGTCCAAGGGTACTAAGAGGTCAGGTTGTGCTTGAGGGTAGAGTTGAAACCCTTAAGGACAAAAAAGAGTCAATTCAAATGGCTTCCAAAGCTTTAGGAGTAAGGGAAGTAATCTCACATTTGGAAATTGGAGCTCAAGCTTTGATTGATGATGTGACAATAAAGAATAGATTAAATGATGGTTTTCTTGATGCTCATTTAGATAACTGTGATATTAGGGTTGATGTAATAAATGGTAATGTAAAGCTCTCAGGCTATGTTAATGAAGTTAACAATATTGAAGCTGCTGTTGAAATTGCTGAGGGCCTTGAAGGAGTGAGAACAGTTAGAAGCTTTTTATCTATTAGAAAGGACTAGTCAATCTATTTATTAAGCAGATATTTTAAAATGGAATTGTAGACCAGCTAAGCAAAGTCAAGTGATTTTAATAAATTATTTTTGCAAGTTAATAAAAATAGTTATGCAAATAGTTATGAAAAAAGAGTATCATAATCAAGCTGCCTAGATTATGCTGAAATAA
>JBEQBT010000099.1:0-11191 GCA_041639705.1 Clostridiaceae bacterium
ATATGACAACACAGTTTTAGCTGGCTTATCAGCAAAAACAATTGATTTCAAATATTCAAATAACTATAAGAACATATTTGATCTATATATAAATAATTCTGGAACAGATAGAAAACTATTAGGAAGTAAATCTGTTGATGATTCCATGGCTGAATTTGCTCTTGGTAATGTAGCAATGGTTCAGAATGGTAACTGGGCATGGTCACAAATCAGTAAAGTTGAAGGTAATACTGTAAGTGAAAGTGATATTAAGTTTTTACCAATATATACAGGCGTAGCAGGTGAAGAAAAGCAAGGCTTAGCTGTTGGTACAGAAAACTATTTGGCAGTTAACAGTAAGGTTTCAAAGGAAAAGCAGGATGCATCTGTTGCATTCCTAGAGTGGTTATTCTCAAGTGACAAGGGTAAGAATTATGTAACAAACAAATTAGGGTTTATTGCCCCATTCAATACATTTAAAGACAACGAAAAACCAGCAGACCCATTAGCAAAAGAGGTTTTAGCCTGGATGGCAAAGGATACAACTTCAGTAGCATGGACATTTGCAGCATTCCCAAGTGAAGACTTCAAAAATTATTTTGGAGATGCATTACTAGAATATGCTCAGGGTAATAAAACCTGGGATGATGTAGTAGCAGTAGTTAAAGATAAATGGGCTTCTGAGAAAGCAAAATAGTTAATAATAAAAAATAAAAGATTAATGGTGAGTCTAGAGAATAAACTCTAACTCACCATTTTAAAATTTGAAATAGGAGAGGATAGCGTGGAAAAAAGATTTAAGGGTTATGCTCCTCTTTTTACTCTCCCTACTGTGGTAGCATTTCTGATAGCTTTTTTAATACCATTTGTTTTAGGTATGTATTTATCTTTTACAAAATTTACTACAGTTATAGATGCTGAATGGGTTGGTTTGAGTAATTATGTCAAAGCCTTTGGAAACAAAGAATTCTTGGATGCACTATGGTTTACTGTTAAATTTACTGTTGTATCAGTTATTACAATTAATGTATTTGCTTTCACACTTGCATTATTATTAACAAGAAGTAAAAAAGGATCAAATTTATTTAGAACGATTTTCTTTATGCCTAATTTAATAGGAGGTATTGTATTAGGTTATGTATGGCAGCTAATTATAAACGGCATATTATTTAAGTTTGGAGTTACTTTAACCTACGATCCTAAATACGGTTTTTGGGGACTAGTTATATTAATGAATTGGCAGCTGATAGGTTACATGATGATTATCTATATTGCAGCAATTCAAAACGTACCTGCAGAATTAATTGAAGCAGCAAAAATAGATGGAGCTGGCCCCATAAAAACATTAAAAAACGTTATAATTCCTATGGTTATGCCAGCAATTACTATAGTCTTATTTCTAACAATATCTAATTCATTCAAGCTATTTGACCAAAATTTAGCGCTGACAGCAGGTGCACCATCGAGGAAGACAGCTATGCTTGCATTAGATATATATAATACTTACTATGGCAAGACTGGTTGGGAAGGTGTAGGGCAGGCAAAGGCAGTTATCTTCTTTATTTTGGTAGCTATTATAGCATTCACACAACTCATTATTACAAGGCGTAAGGAGGTTGAAAGCTAATGAAAGTTTCAAAGATAAAGGATAGTTTAATATTTATTATACTATCTATACTAGCTATTTCATTTTTAGCACCTATATTAGTAGTTTTTATGAACTCCTTTAAGGGTAAGTTCTACATTAGTGATACTCCTTTCCTACTGCCCGACAGTAAGACGTTTGCTAGTTTCACCAACTATATTAACGGTATAACTAAAACAGGGTTTATACAAGCATTTGGCTGGTCATTATTTATTACTGTGACTTCTGTGTTAGTTATTGTATTATTTACCTCTATGACAGCTTGGTATATAACAAGGGTTAAAACAAGGCTTACAAAGGGAATGTATTTTCTTTTTGCCTTTTCAATGATAGTACCCTTCCAAATGGTTATGTTTACTATGACAAAAGTAGCTAATGTCTTACATCTTGATAATCCATTTGGAATAATTATAATATACTTAGGTTTTGCCGCAGGATTATCAGTATTTATATTTGCTGGGTTTATAAAATCTATTCCAATTGAGATAGAGGAGGCAGCTCTAATTGATGGTTGCAATCCAATACAGACATTTTTTATGATAATATTTCCTATATTGAAGCCTACAGCAATAACTGTTGCAATACTAAATACTATGTGGATTTGGAATGATTATTTGTTACCATATTTACTTATTGGTCAAGAGTTCAAGACCATACCAATTGCTATTCAATATCTGCGGGGAGGATATGGCTCGGTAGATATGGGGGCTATGATGGCTATGCTTGTATTAGCAATTATACCTATTATTGTATTCTATTTTACATGTCAAAAATATATTGTTAAAGGTGTTGTTGCAGGAGCTGTTAAAGGATAAAACCTAGGACAATACTTATATAGTGATGGAGGAGAAAAATGAGAAAAAGCGGGATACTCCTTCCGATTGCGAGCCTACCTTCAAAGTATGGAATAGGGGCACTTTCAAAGGAAGCATACAACTTTATATATCAACTAAAGGCGGCAGGACAGAAGGCGTGGCAGATATTACCACTAGGTCCCACGGGATATGGTGATTCACCATATCAATCTTTTTCCACCTTTGCCGGTAATCCTTATTTTATTGATTTAGAAGAATTAATCCATGAGGGATATCTATCCTATGAAGAATGTAGAGCCTATGACTTTGGAGAAAGTAATCGGTATATTGACTATGAAAAAATATATTTATCGAGATTTAAAGTGTTAAAAATTGCATATGAAAACAGTCATATCGGCGAAAAGGATGAATTTCAACAATTTATTAAAGAGAATTCCTATTGGCTGGATGATTATGCATTATATATGGCAGTAAAAAATCATTTTTCTGGAAGAAGTTGGAGCGAATGGGATGATGACATTAGAATGAGAGAACCAGCTGCAATAGAAAGATATAGAAATATATTTGCAGATGAAATAAGGTTTTATCAATTTCAGCAATTTATATTTGCTGGTCAATGGTTTAAATTAAAAAAGTTTGCTAATGAATGTGGGATTGAAATTATTGGAGATATTCCAATTTATGTCGCATTTGATAGTGCAGATAGTTGGTCCCATCCAGAATTACTTCAATTTGATGAAAAAAAGAAGCCAATTGCTGTAGCAGGATGCCCACCAGATGGATTCTCTGCTGAGGGACAATTATGGGGTAATCCACTTTATAATTGGCAGTATCATAAAAGGACTTCATATTCATGGTGGATACAGAGGATTGCATATTCTTTCAAGTTATATGATGTTGTACGTGTGGATCATTTTAGGGGATTTGATGAATATTATTCAATACCGTATGGCTCACCGACAGCAGAAAATGGAAGGTGGGAAAAGGGCCCAGGATATGATATTTTCAGTGAACTGAGCAAGCAATTGGGTAATCTGAATATAATTGCTGAGGATCTAGGATTTTTAACAGAAAGTGTACTGGAGCTTGTAAAGAAAACTGGTTATCCAGGGATGAAAGTATTAGAGTTTGCATTTGATTCAAGGGAAGAAAGCGACTATATGCCCTATAATTATAATAAAAACTGTGTGGTTTATACAGGTACTCATGATAATGAAACTATTGTAGGATGGTATAAAAATCTTAATGATGAGGATAGAAAACTAGCAATAGACTACTTGAATATGGAAGCTGTGGAAGAGAAAAATATCCATTGGAGGTTTATAGGATTGGCTCTATCTAGTGTTGCAAACCTAGCAATTATTCCACTGCAGGATTATTTGGGATTAGGTAATGAAGCAAGAATAAATAAGCCATCAACTATCGGAGATAATTGGAAATGGCGACTACTGGAAAATGAAGTTACAGATGAATTAGTAGAAAAAGTGAGAAAGATTACTAAATTGTATGGAAGATAGTCCTACGAAATACTTGCTTTATAAATGAAGAATTCATACTTGCAAAGGAAATGCATTAAAAAGTAAAGTCAAGTCTAATAAATGCTTCTCTTTAAAAGTAAAATAGCTTATACTTTTTAGGAGAAGCATTTTGTATTATATTGCTGAATTTTAAAGATATTTATCAGCAATTAGTTTTGGGTATGGATAATAACGGAGGGGTTGGGTGATTATGGAGGAAACAACAATTAAAGATATTGCAAAGCTATGTGGTGTAGGTGTAAGCACTGTATCCAGAGCGATTAATAATCATCCTGATATTAATGAAGAGACCAAATCTATGATTATGCAGGTTATTAAGGAAAACAATTATATACCAAATAATAATGCACGAAATTTAAAAAGAACAGACTCTAATACCATTGCAGTATTAATAAAAGGTATTAGCAACCCATTTTTTGGCAAAATGATTAAAACATTTGAAAGAAAAATCGAGGAAAAAAGGTATTCTTTTATTTTACATCGTGTAGAGAATAGAGAAGATGAAATTGATGTTGCTATTGAATTGGTGAAAGAAAAAAAACTAAAAGGGATTGTATTTTTAGGAGGATATTTTTCTCACTCAGATGAAAAGTTAAATCAGCTAAAAGTTCCATTTGTACTGAGTACTATTGCAATTACACAAAAAATCGATAAAACCATCTGTTCTTATGTTTCTGTAGATGATTTCAAAGAAAGCTACAAAATGGTTGATTATTTATGTAGTCTAGGGCATAAAAAAATAGCTATCATTACAGCAACCAGGGACGATGAAAGTATAGGAAAGCTAAGACTCAATGGCTATATAAAGGCTTTACAGGATAATAATATTCCTGTTAATGAGAATCTAATTAGGTTTACTATGGATGGGATTGATGGTTACTCTATGGAAAATGGTTATGCTGTTGCCAAAGAGTTACTAGAATCCGGTGAAGATTTTTCTGCAATATATGCCATATGTGATAGTATTGCAATAGGTGCATGCAAAGCAATTTTAGATTGTGGTAAAAAAGTACCTGAGGATTATTCCTTAGCTGGATTTGATGGATTGGATATTGCACATTATTATAATCCATCAATTACTACAATTAAGCAGCCAGTTGAAGAGATGGCCAAAGCCACAATAAAAATTCTATTTGACATTATACGTAATAAAACAGCATCACAACATATTACATTTCAAGGTGAGCTAGTAGAAGGACAATCTACAAGTAGAAGATAAGTGTTATCTGAGAAGAGGCGTACTTGCTTCAGTACCTTTGCTTAGTGGACAGCCACCCTCTGAAAAATGAAGAAAAATTTTAACTGGTGAGCATTTTATCAAAGGGTAAAATGCTCACCAGTTATTTTATGCTCTGAAGTAATTCCTCTCCACCTTGCTTCCCCCTTTTCTATTCCCCCTTTTCATTCACTAACAAATAAAGTAAAATATAGTTGTGTATACAATATTTACTTAGCAAAGGAGATTGACTATGGGCATTATGAGTCTCAGTGAAATAATGGATAGGGCTGTTGATGTTTTAAGAAAATATATTAAAAGCATAGTTTTATACAGCTTATGCTATGGGCTGATTTATGCTGCTGGAGTTGTTTTTTTACTATTTGGCGGGGGCATGTTTATTGTTTTATCCGTGGCTATTTTACCTAATGTTGTAATCCCAATTATATTTTTCCTGGTAATAGGTATAATTGTAGGTGTTATGGCCTTGGCTTCTAAAATTGTGGTCATAAAGATAGTAAGTCAAGTTTTTAGCAATGAAAATGTTGGATTTGGTGAAGCCCTAGGCTCCTCATTCAAGAACTTACATAAGGTAATGGGAATTGTGTTGATTGAAATTCTTTTATTAATTCCTGTTTTAGTAGTGTTTGGAATTGCCATTTATTTTATAAGCAGGAGCTTTGATTTCTCAATGACGCTTGTGGAAACCTATAGAGCAGGTGGAATTATATTAATTATTCTTTCTATATTAACTGTATTGGTATTTTTGCTTGCTATTTTAATATATTCTACAATGTTTTCCTTTTCCTTGCATGTAATAGTTATTGAAAGGTTGGGTGTTATTGCAGCTATTAAGAGAAGCTTTAGTTTAATTAGAAAGAATTTCTGGAGAATATTTGGTGCTACTATTCTATTTGGACTTACAGTATATGCAATACAATCTTCTCTTTCCAGTTTTTTAGCAGGAATTATAAGCCTATTGTTTCTTTTACTTAAGCTATTAAACCTACCCATAGATTATATTACATTTCTAAACCTAGCCCTTGCCTTAACAAGCTGGCCACTTAGAATTCTGTCCTGGCTTATTATCACACCTATGGGAACCATAATGACTACTCTTTTATACTACAATCAGAGATTTAAAAAGGAAGGCTATGATATGGTGATAAGACTAAGGGGTATTCAAAAAAATGATGAAAGGAAGCAATCAAGTGAGCTTGTTTAGTAGTACAATTCCATCAAAACCTATTTTTGATGAAACAATTAAAAGGATACTTAGTAGACCTGGGTATAAGTATTTAACAGGAGGGTTTGGTGATTTTATAGGGAAAATAAAGGATATGCTTAGGGAATGGATAGGGAGAATTCTGGAGAAAACCCTTTCAAATCTGTCCAATGCTCCTGCAATATCAGATAGACTCTCCACAATATTTATGATTATTGGTCTATTAATTATAATAATAATAATTGTATTTATTATTATAAAGGTATATAAAACCTTTGATAAAAAAGTAAGGGTGAAGGAGATTCTAGGAGAAAGAATTAATGGCAGGGTTACTCCAAACAGTTTAAGGAGTAAAGGTGAGGGATTTATTAAGAAGGGGGATTTCAGGCAAGCCATTCGGTATGATTTTATTGCAGTTATTCTGCTTATGCATGAAAAGAACCTTCTCTATCTTGATGAAACTAAAACAGGAGAAGAGATTAATAATTATTTGATAAGAAATAAGTTTGAGATGGTTGGTGTGTTTAAAAAGCTGGTTAGCATATTTAATTCATCATGGTATGGGCATAAAACCTCTGAACAAAAGCTATATGATGAGTGGAGCAATACTATAGATATTATATGGAATGAGGTGATAAGCCATGAAGAAAAGAATCAGTAAGGATTTGATTATTTTTATCATTCTTATTCCTATATTTCTGTGGGTTACCCTTCAAATATCAAGTGGTATGGGTAATAAGCTTCCCAGCTATTCTATAATAAATAAGTCCAAAACAGGATTAAGTGTGTTTTACGAGACACTAAGGGAGCTTAATTATCCAGTTGGAAGAAGTCTGAAGGCCTTAGCCTCGGAAAACGAGGGAACCCTTCAGATAGCTGCAATCGGAGGAAACTTTGATGTAAATGACCAGGAGGTTAGGAACTGGATTGAAAGTGGAGGAACCCTTGTTTACCTTACTAATGAGAAGTATCCAAATGTCGGTTATGGAGTTACACCAGAAATTAAGGGAAGAATATCGCTGTATAAGTACTCCAAGGGTATGCTTATTGTTGCTAATGTAGATAATTTGAAGAACAAAGCACTTACAAAGGATACAGCTTATGCATATGAGTTACTTGAAGTAATCCATGGTTATAGTAATAAAGGGATATACTTTAATGAGGCTCACCTATATTCAGGCTCAAGCAGTAAATCCCTCTGGGATGCTATTCCAACAGAATTCAAATACATTGTTTATCAAATCCTTATAGCTTTAGCAGCGTATATTTACTATAAGGGTAAAAGGTTTGGAAAGACTATTTCATTATATGAAGAAGTTGAGAGGACCGAGAATGAATATTTATACTCTGCTGCCTCACTTTACAGAGCAGCAGGGGCATGGGACTTAATGATAGATAATTATTATAAAAACTTTTTAAAAACAATAAATTCCAGGGATGAGGATTGGCTTGAGTATTGGGAGAAGGAAAAGCTTCCAGCCTTAGACAAGGCCAAGGTCGTATATGACTTTATAAGTAATAAAAAAGCAAAGACCAAAGCAAAGGAATATATTCAAATAGTAAGCACCATAGAAAAGCTAAAGAAGATTTTTGAGAAAAGGAGAGAAGCATATTGGAAAACCTTGAAAAAAACCTTGTAAACAATCTTGTGGAAAAGATAACTGTGGAGTTAAGAAAAGTTATAGTTGAACAGAATGAACTTATAGAATATTCATTAATAAGCCTTATTTCAGGAGGACATATACTATTAGAGGGGGTGCCAGGACTTGCTAAGACACTTATGGTGAGGGCACTGTCTAAAACAATGTCACTAGACTTTAAAAGGGTTAGCTTCACTCCCGATCTAATGCCTGCAGACATTACTGGTACCAAGGTATTTAACATGCAGACAAGGGAGTTTGAGTTGAAAAAGGGACCAATATTTACAAACTTCCTATTAGCAGATGAAATCAACCGAACTCCTCCAAAAACCCAGGCAGGGCTACTAGAGGCCATGGCTGAAAGTACAGTATCAATTGAAGGTGAAATGCTGTCACTGCCATCACCCTATATGGTATTTGCAACACAGAACCCACTGGAATATGAGGGAACCTATCCATTGCCCGAGGCTTTGGTAGATAGATTCTTAATGAAAATAGTAATAGACTATCCATCAACCTCAGCCGAGGTAGAGATTTTAAAACGATACGATTTGGGATTTTCCAGTATTGAACTGGATAAGACAGATATAAAGTCAGTTTGTACAGCTGAGGATATTTTAAGATGCAGGGAAGAGGTTAAAGAGGTTAAGGTGGAAAATGTGTTAATGGATTATATGGTAAGCTTAGTTTCAGAAACTAGGAATAACCCAGCAGTTGACATAGGAAGTTCACCTAGGGGATCTATTGCACTGCTTCAGTGTTCCAAGGCTTGTGCAGCGTTCCATGGCAGGGATTATGTAATTCCTGAGGATATAAAAAGGATGGCAATACCAACCCTAAGGCATCGAATCATATTAAAGCCAGAACTGGAGCTTGAAGGGGTTAAGCCTGAGCAGGTTATAGGGGATATACTATCTAAGGTTAAAGTACCAAGATAGAGAGTAGGGTGATTACATTGAGAATTGCTATTACAAGACGTTTTATATATCTACTTTCATTTGGAGTTGTGTTACTTGGAGTATCCATATTGATTAACAGCGTATTTACTATTTTTATAATGTATAACCTGTTATGTGACACTCTTCTCATTATTGATTATTTTATCTCTAAATGGGAGGAACTTATAGCTATAGAGAGAATTGGGGAGGAGAACTTATCCGTAATGATAAGGGAAGCCATATCCTTTAGTGTATATAACAAGGGGAATCAAAAGCTATATATAGAGCTAAAGGATGAAATTCCAGAATTTCATTTTAAGGCTGAAAATAAGCTAATGAAGGGCTTTATTAAACCCCATGAGAAAAGAATTTTTGAATATTTTGTTACGCCGACAAAACGAGGAGCATTTGAATTTAAAAATATTCATGTAAAGTATGAAGGAAGGCTAAAGCTTTGCATGAAGATGTATAAGCTTAATGTTAATCGAGAATATAAGGTTTACCCTAACCTAAAGAATTTGAGGAAGTATAAGCTGAGCTTAACAAACAACCGTATGTTAAAGCAAGGCCAGAGGAATCTTAAAATGCTAGGTAGAGGAACCTCCTTTGAGAGTCTTAGGGAATATGTCCCTGGGGATGAGTATAGGAAGATAAACTGGAAGGCTACTGCTAGGGAAGGAAAACCTATTGTAAATCAATATGAGCCTGAGAAAAATCAACATGTGCATATGCTAATAGATACAGGGAGGCCAATGAGCTATACAGTAGGGGGTTATAGGAAGCTTGATATGGTGGTAAACACAGCATTGATTCTATCTGACATAGTAAACCAGAATGGAGACCAGTCAGGTCTGCTGCTTTTTAATACTGAAGTTGAAAGCATGATTATGCCTGGAAAGGGAGCAGGACATAGAAACAAAATGTTAGAAGCCCTATACCATATTGATCATACCAATCAGACTTCAAATTATGAGGATGCCTTTTACTATTTTAAGAGAAAGGAACGCCACAGAAGCATAGTGTTCCTATTCACTGATTTTGAGACCCTTGAGGAAGCAGAAAATATGCTAAGGGTACTCCCGATAATTTCAAAAAACAATCTCCTGATTATAATGCTTATAAGAAATGAAAGCCTTGAGGATATAGGCAACTTGAAGGTTAAAAATAAGGAGGATATGTTTAACAAGGGAGTTGCACTGGAGCTTATTAATGAAAGGAAGAGGATAATAAGCCTGCTCAACCGCAGGGGAATTATGTGCGTCGAAGTAGAAGGTGAGAAGTTGGAGTTTTCCGCAGTGAATAAGTATATTCAGGTGAAAAACAGGAGTTATATGTAATATGGGGTAAGACATGCTTGCGTGATAAAGTGAACTTGAAGGATTTTCAACAATGAGGATGTAGGGGCGAACAGTGTTCGCCCGCAGCGCACCTACGATTCAGGCTAAACTATGAATGAATATGCACAATAACGGGCGAACACTGTTCACCACTACATTGAACATAATCGCGCATTGTAGTGGCCGATGCCTACATCGGCTTGGGGCATTTGCGGGATGTACCCCAAGGTGCCAGGCACTTCACATTCACATTTGTGTGGTTATGCGTCGTAGTGGCCGATGCCCACATCAGCTTGGGGTATTGGCTGTGCATGGGATTCCCACAATTGATGTAGGTATCGCCTTATACGATAATACCCTGTCGATGTGGGCATCGACCACTACGATTTAACCCAGGTGGAAACCAAATAAGGGATTGCAAAATACCCAATTAAAACAACTGTTGTAACTCCTGCGAATACTAGCTTTGATCCTGCAGGTATATCAAGTGGAGTAAAAAATCCCTCTATGATACCTGCAATAATAAGCATAAACACAACACCCATAATCAGGGATATAGCTTTTTTAGCTCCGTTTATGAGGGAATGCTTCCTAGAGTATTCCCCGGGCAATAAAATACTTTTAGCAATGATTAAACCTGCTGCACCGGAAATAAATATAGCTGTAAGCTCAATTATGCCATGGGGTAGTATCAGGGACCAATAATTTACAGGGTCACCATATATATAAACAAGGGTTGTAAGTGCACCGAGAAGTGCACCGTTTTGGAACAGTACATAAATTGTTCCAAGGCCAAGGGTGATGCCAAATACAAATGCTCTTAGGGCAACTGATATATTATTGACCATTATAAGGCTT
>JBEQBT010000100.1:0-11078 GCA_041639705.1 Clostridiaceae bacterium
AAATTTGAAAAATTAATGAAAAATTCTTAATATTTTTGAAGAAAAAGTGGACAAGCAAAGTAGATTAGTTAAAAAAGTCACATTTATATAGTGAAATACCGTTATTATGGTTTATATTAAGCTTGTCTAAATAAAAGTTAAAATAATAAAGTAATGTTTCTGGCATTAAAATACACTTAGTAAGCGTCCCGGGATCTTATTGGATATAAAGGCTGGAATAGATGATTTAAGGCATAAACAAGAGACTGCAGAATTAAGACACTTTGCATTGGTTGAAAGGGTAACAAAGTTTGAGGAAAGCAGCAAATAAGCTCACAAGAGAGTAGATAGGCTAGAAAAAAAAGGGAGTTGGTAGAATTATGTACACTATAGAACAAAAAATGGAAATGGTAAGCTGAATAACGGTATATAGCTCATCTTCCTCCCTGGTGTAATGTCGGGGATTTTTTATTTTGGAAATGTTTTTAAAGTATTATGAAATTATATTTATTTCGAGGACTGAATTTTGTATTCCACAGGAATTAGTCCATTTAATTTGCTATTAATGTACTTGTTATGTAGTAATCGATAAAATGGTTAATTGCATGAAATCTTTAATAATAAAGCAGCTCTGTTTTCAATAACCAGAAGAAGTTTTCCATCAAGTATAATTTTCACTAATTACAAATAATAACAAAAATTTCATGTTATGTCGTACAAAAAATAGTGCCTTTATACATAAATCGTAATATAATATAACCATAAAATAACAAAGGAGGAATATATATGGGGAGGATATTGAAAAAATGTTTTTCAACAATTGTATTAACATTAATCATTTCTGCGTTACTTGTTCAAAGTGCTTTGGCAATTACAGATTTGGGTGAACTCCAATATTGGTATTCTAATGAATCAGCGATAGGCTATTGGAACAGTAAAACTGTTAAAGTTGCTATAACCACTTCATCAAACAGCCAAATGCCTTCTGGTACTATAGTGGATCTAACGAATTCGGCATTTAATGCTTGGGTTCCAAGTGAATCTTTAACTGGAGTTCAAGGAACACCTTCAGATTATAATTGGCTTTCTTATGGTATATCACGTTCTGAGGCCACAAATTTGGGGATGCCTGCTAATGCAGATGCTGCTACTTCATTTATAAGAACACTAACTGCAACTGCTACTCATTCAGGTTCAAGAAAGAATGTTTATTCTATTTCTAAAGCACTTACCTATTTCATATGGGACAGTCAAACTTCATCATATTCACAAACGAAGTGGAATGCAATTGGGGCTCATGAATTCGGTCACGCAAGCGGATATTTTGGTCATGATATTGATTCATCGTGGTCTAATTATTCACTTATGAACCCTTATACAAATGTTTATTTTGACTCTTGGGGTGTTACTAGTCCACAAACACGTGATGTGAATCATATGAGTGGTGTCTAAATAAATTATTTAATATTTAAGGAGGATTTACATTATGAAAAGATGGAAAGTTTCCGCTATAGTATTTTTAAGTATATTTGCTATCACATCTTGTTTTTCTTATTCTAATAGAGAAACAAATCAGCAAAAAGCTGCTAATAATTATATTACCACTACTGTTTATACTATGGATGTAAACCAATCATTAGAAGAATTCGCAAACAAAGGTATAAAGATTGAGGCTAGCTATAGGGATGGTTCGGCATCATTAGAAGAGATGAAAAATAATTCTGATAAAATTATTGATGGCATTGTAGAAAGTCAAGTTCAATTTAGCCCTATAAGTGTTGAGTCGACAATATCTGTCAAAAAAAATATTAAAGGAAACAAGTTTGATAAAATTAAAGTATATCAATTAGGAACAATTGGTGATTCAGAAGTTTTACAAGAGAATAAGAAATATGTATTATGTCTTGGTAATCAAGGTAAACCTAATGAAAATATATATTATATAAAAGGTGGAATGCAAGGCATATTCCTAATAGATAACAATAATGTAGTAGCATATGATAATATAATGAAAAAGGATATTGAGAAATTTGATAAAAATACAGTATTTACTAATGATAGTAACAGCCAGTATAATTCATTAATTGAATTTTTAAGTAAATAAAAAGTTTATATAAATATAAAGGTATTGTTGAATAGAATCATACCTTTATATTTTTTATATATTCAAGAAGTTTAAGCTACGTTGGAGATATTGCAGGATTTGTAGCCTACATTCAAAACATGGGAGTGAGGTTCCAAGGAGAACTCAAACGATTCTATGTCACAAGCTTCCGAAACTACCTAATTGAGAACCAGTACGAGATAGCAACCATCAACAAGAAAATCAAAAGTCTACAATCATTCAATCCTGAATGGGGTAGATTCATAAATGCTGATGGCTATGGTGGGAATCAACCACTAGGGTTTATTACGTATTTCCAAAATCTTTTCTATGTTTAAAAATAACTGCCTTTATCATAAGGTAATCAACCTCCTCGGGAAGCTCATCTTTTATAGGTTTTAATCTACCAGTATTAAGCCTTTTTATTACATCAAGAATCAACTGCTCGTATTTTAGAGATATTATACCGTCCAAATTAACATCCATACCTTCCTCAGCGCACCTCATTATATGCTGCTGGACCGTTGATAGTGTCAGCTCTCTTTCAACAGCAATTTCATCAACCGTCTTCCCTCCTTTATAGCTGTTTAGAGTTATTACATGGCTTGGAATATCATCCTTTTTTTTATGTTTTATATCTTCAGTTTTACTAGGATATAATTCTAGTCCATGATCTATGGCATACTTTGCAATAAGAGATATGAATTTTTCTCCGTATCGTCTGAGCTTTTCTTCTCCAACACCCTTTATGCTTAAGAATTGCTCGGAATCAGATGGAAGATGCTTGCACATTTCACTTAATGTGTTATCTGAGAATATAATATATGGAGGAACCTTCTCAACCTCAGCAATTTCCTTTCTTAACCTTCTTAAAACCTCAAAGAGTGTATCATCTACCTCCTGTATAACTTCAACCTTTCTTTCAATCTTCTGGAACACCTTTTTCTCCCCCTTAAGTACGGGGTGTGCCTTTGACTTAAGCTTAACCACAGGATATTGTCCTTCAGTAAGTCCAAGATAATCCTCTGCTATTAGTAGATTTATCATGTCACGAATATCCTTTATAGCAAACTGCTTCATTATGCCATAGGTCGACAGTTTATCAAGAGATGCATCCAGAATTTTCTTATTTCTCGAGCCCTTAAGTACCTCCGCAATAGTGGTAGTTCCATACCTTTCCCTAACCCTAACAACACAGGATATTATCATCTGTGCTTCAAGAGTTATATCTACTAGTACTCTATCATCAAGGCAAGTACTGCAGTTTCCACAATTATCAGGGACGTTTTCCTCACCGAAATATTCAAGAATATATTTTCTAATGCATTTTTGAGTATGACAGTAGTCCACAACCTCTTGAAGTTTTTTATACTCATTGCTTTTCCTTAATGGGTTCTGTATACTCTGTTCAATCATATATTTTTGAACAATTACATCCTGTGCTCCAAATAATAATATACACTCACCTGGGTCTCCATCTCTTCCTGCACGTCCCGCCTCCTGATAATAGGCTTCCATATTTTTAGGCATGTTGTGGTGTATAACAAATCTAACATTTGACTTGTCAATTCCCATTCCAAATGCATTTGTGGCAATCATTATATCTACTCTGTCATAGAGAAAATTTTCCTGGCTGTCTTTTCTAGCATCATCCTTCATACCTGCGTGATATTTACCAACTGAATAACCCTTTAAAATAAGGTATTCATATAAACTGTCAACCTCTCGTCTTGTAGCAGCATATATGATTCCTGCTTGATTTTTTTTACTCTTTAAATAATTTAGTATAAAGTCTTTTTTATTTTGATCACGAACTACAGAAAAATAGAGATTTTCCCTGTCAAAGCCTGTAACAAAAACTCCTGGATTAATTAGGTTCAGAAGATTTATTACATCCTCCTTTACCTCAAGGGTTGCTGTTGCAGTGAAAGCTGCAACAATAGGACGTTTATTAAGTTCTTGAATAAAGTTTGGAATTAGCTTGTAGCTTGGCCTGAAATCATGTCCCCATTGTGATACGCAGTGGGCTTCGTCAACAGCAATGAGTGAAATTTCAAGCTCGTTAAATATATCTGAGAACCCCTGGGAGTCAAGTCGTTCTGGAGCAATATAGAGTATTTTTGTTTCCCCATTTTTAGCTGCTTGCACCCTCTCAAATACTTCCTTTGATGTAAGAGAACTATTTATAAATGATGCAGGAATTCCAATTCCATCAAGTGAATCCACCTGATCCTTCATAAGTGATATAAGTGGAGAAATAACTACAGTAATTCCTGGCAGCAGCATTGCAGGTATCTGAAAACATATTGATTTACCTGCTCCTGTTGGCATTATTACAAATGTATCCTTGCCAGACAAAATGCTTTCTATGACCTTTTCTTGTCCTCCTCTAAAGGAGGTATATCCATAGTATTTCTTAAGTATTTCATGAGCCTTTTGTAACATAGTAATGCTCCTTTATTTAAATTTATTAATTTCTAAGACTCCACCTTCTATAAGGTGGAGTTTCCACTTTTTGCTTCAGGTGGGGTAGAGTCCCCACCTGAAGTCTCGATGTTTAGCTTTAGCTGAACGAGTTCACTAAAGATTATATCCATAAAACTGCATAATTAATATTATACATTATATTTTTATATAATCCACTAACAAACAAGTCAAGTCTTAATATAGAAAGGATCCTTTAACATTTTTAGATAAGTGTAATATTTGTACCAGGTTCATTTGCCCTAAGCTGTGCACCTATAGTTAAAATAATAAATCCTACTAAACTAATGATTGAGCCTGAGGTTATATAAATATTTGGAATAATAGAGCTACTGGATTGGCCTGATTGTATACTTTGAACCCTTTGGTTAAATCTGGCTATTGCAATGTAAGTTAACAAAACAATACCAAATACACGAATCCAGCTTGATAAGGCTGTTAACTGTGCTGGATTTAACTGAGTAGCATTTGTTTCAGGCTTAGGTTGTATTTCCAATTCCAACTCTTCAGATTGTTTTGCAGATGTATAAAACACTAAATACCCCATAATCAAAATAATGGCAGCAGTTTCTTCAAGCTTTATTAAATCAATTTCACGAGGCAAAATACCACCTCCTTATTTCATTATATAGTATGATAAATAAAAAAAAGTGTTATTTTCCACAAAATATATTAACATTCAAAAATATATAAACTAATATGTATAACCGTGGAGAACTTGGAATTAAGTTGTTGAAATAAATTTGAATGAACTTAGAAAGCAATTCATAGTTTTATATATAGTAATATTTTGATAGTATTTTTGACTTTATTCACTGGAAAGGGGAGGAGGACATGGGAAATAAAAAACAATCAAAACCAAAGTCAACACCAAAGGGTAACCAGAAGGTACCTAAAAAGTCGGACAAGAAAAAATAAGCATTATGATTTATTATATTAACATTTTAATAGTTACTTAGGGCTGATTTATTCATTAAAAAGGATAGGGAGCCCAATTTTTTTGTCACTTGTGATAAAATTTCCACTTTTGATGTCATTAACCTATTAAGTTTACATTTTTTTTATGTTATGCTATTAATGGAAACATAAAAGAAAGGTGAGTAAGTTTATGAAAGTACTAAAATCTGCATGGAAGCTTATAATATTGATTTTAATAATAGGGTTTGGACTACTTTATTATGCAAGCAATAAAGTCGAAGATAAATATCAAGCAGCTATAGCTTCAATGAATAATGGTGAGTGGAGCAAAGCTGTCAACTTAATAATTGAAACACCCCATTATAAAGAGGCATCTGAATTATATATTTATATGTATCCTCATAAGCTTTTTTATTCCGAGTATACAACTGAAGCTGATCAAATAAAAGGCTTTAATAATGCAGCAAATTATATCAAGCTGGAAAGTGATAAATTAAAAAGTACTAATTCTGAAAAATATATTGTAGAACTAAAAGAACTTGAAAAGGTTTTAAACTTCAAAGTTCTGGAACTAAATGCAAAAATATTGGACGAGCCTGTGAAAAAAAATCTTGATGAGAGTGTTGAATTAATTAAAAAAGGTAATTATCAGGACGCATTGCTAAAGCTTCAGTTAATTAGTAATGACAGTATATATGGAACTGATAAGCAGGAAATAGTAAAATATATTACTCTTTTATCTGCCATCCCATCTAATGATTTAAATGTCATAACAAATGGTATAACAGAACTTAATCCTAATTATGCCGGGGTATTAGCCCAGGAAATAAAAATAACAGTTCAAACATATGTAGATATAACAAAATGGAATGAAATATACAATGCAAAAAAGACAAATATTGCAGGAGTTACAAATACAAACCAGAGCACTAACACATCTCAGAGTGTTCAAAATACAAATACAGTTAAAGTTAAGTCTGTGGAAGTTGGAATGAAAAGGGAAGAAGTTATTGGAATATTAGGCAATCCTATTTCAAATAATAAAATATCAAATAAATATGGAAATTATGAAGAAATGATATACAGCAGCAATAGATTCCTATATCTTGAAAATAATATAGTAACAGTAGTAAAATAATTTAGAGTGCAGTTTTTAAAAGTTAAGACTGCACTCTAAATTATTTCTATAAACTTAACTGCTAATGACATAGCTTAAGAAAACAAGTAATAAAATAATATATAGCAGTTTATAAAGGGTAATAAAGGTGAAAGAGAAAAGTAGAATAAGTACATTCACACTTATTATTATTATACTTTCTATAATTGTTAGTATTGAGTTTATAATAATATTGATTAATGTATTTAGTATTAAAAGTGAAAATGGAAAATTAAAATATGAAGTATATAAAATTACTCAGGAAAACAACAGGCTAAATGAAAAAAACAAATCTCTGGAAAAAATAATAAAGGATTTCCAGGAACCAAAACTCACAACACCAGAGGTACCAGAAGGATGGAGGGTATTTAGACAGCTGAGTTTGGGCTTTGAAGTTGGCCTTCCTAAAAGCTGGAAGGCAGAAACAGGAGAAGGTGGACTGGGAAAACCAGTACTTAGTATTATTTCTGAAAATTCCAGTGTAAAAGTAGACTTCGTTACTGAAGATATTAAGGACTATTGGAATATAGATAACTATATAAACAAAAAATATAAATATGATATATACGTTAAAGATAGTATTGTTATAAATAATCAAAGATATGATATTTACAAACAATCTGGAACAAAACGCTATTATATTCTTTTAAAAGGGAAAAATTATATATTTGATATAAGCTCCACATCTGAGGAGTATCTAAAAAAAATCATTGCAACATTTAAGTTCATATAGTATTTTAAAGGCTTCTATGACAAAATAATAGAGGCTTTTTATTTATTTGTACTAGTTTTTTTACACTTATGTTTAATGTTTAACAAATATAGTATAAAATATATTTAAGCATACAAAATCAAAGTGGGAGTGATTATATGGGAATAAAGGTAGAAAAATTGGCAAAGGAAATGAAGCTTGAGGTAGTTATAAGTGGGAATGAGGATAATGAAATTAGTGTTAGTGATACTAGCAGGCCTGGACTTCAGTTCACTGGATATTATGATTATTTTGCAAACTCAAGGCTTCAGATACTTGGCCTGGTAGAAATGAGCTATCTTGACACACTGAGTCCTGAGGTTAGAGAGGAAAGATTTAAGCAATTTTTCAAATTCGACATTCCCTGTATTATAGTTACCAGAGGGTTAGAGCCACACAAGGAGCTTTTAGAGGAAGCAAAGAAACATAATGTTTGGGTTCTTAAAAGTCAAAAAATAACTACTCGTTTAATAAGCAAAATAATGAATTATATTGATAGGGAACTTGCAGAGAGTACATCAGTTCATGGAGTTCTTATGAATGTTTATGGAGTTGGAGTATTAATAACTGGCAGAAGTGGAATAGGAAAAAGTGAAACAGCATTGGAACTTATTAAAAGAGGGCATATGCTTGTAACAGATGATGTTGTAGAGATTAAAAATATAGATGGAGTACTCCATGGAACATCACCATATATAACATCAGGAATGCTTGAAGTTAGAGGAATGGGTATAATGGACATAGCTTCCCTATATGGCTTGAGCTCTATACTAGAGGAAAAAACAATTG
This sequence comes from Clostridiaceae bacterium, assembly GCA_041639705.1. Lineage (GTDB taxonomy): Bacteria > Bacillota > Clostridia > Clostridiales > Caloramatoraceae > JARDZI01. The sequence continues at coordinate 8,182 of JBEQBT010000100.1, forward strand.
ACTTTATAATTGAACTTGAGGAGTGGTGCAGTGGGAAGAACTATGACAGGCTAGGTGCTGCAAATGAAAAAAGAGAAATATTAAATGTACCAATTGATTTAATTAAGCTTCCCATAATGCCAGGAAGAAATGTAGCAGTTATTATTGAAGCTGCAGCAGCAAATTACAGGTATAGTAATACATCAAAGGTTACGCCCCTTGAAATGGTAGAAAAAAGAATGAACGAAATGCTGAATATAGATAAATATAAATAATTAGGGTGTGAATTATGGATAGTATTCAAGGATCATTTTTTGATGGAATAGATATAAAGGCTCCCCTGGCAGACAGGGTTAGGCCTAGAAACTTCGATGAATTCCTAGGTCAAAAGCATATACTTGGAAAGGGAAAGCTTTTAAGGCAGCTTATAGAATCGGATAATATTACCTCTATGATACTATGGGGACCTCCAGGGGTTGGTAAAACCACAATTGCAATGATAATTGCGAACATGACTAATGCTGAGTTCATTAACTTTAGTGCTGTCACCTCTGGTATTAAGGAAATTAAAGAGGTAATGCTAAAAGCTGCAGAAAGCAAACAGAGGGGAAATAGGACGGTTTTATTCATAGATGAAATACATAGATTTAATAAAGCTCAACAGGATGCTTTTTTGCCATATGTTGAAAAGGGAAGCATTATTTTAATAGGTGCAACTACGGAAAATCCATCCTTTCAGGTAAATTCAGCTCTAATATCCAGATCGAGAGTATTTGTATTAAATGCTTTAGAGGTTCAGGACTTAGTTGAATTGCTCAATAATTCAATTAAGGATGAAAGAGGATTAGGTAATATAAAAATTAGCATTACAGATGAACTTCTTGAAATGATTTCAGCCTACGCAAATGGCGATGCAAGAATGGCATTGAATACACTTGAGATGGCTGTAATGGGAGCGAGTGCAAAGGGTGGCATTAAAGAGGTTGATAGAGGGATAATAGAAGAATGTATTCAAAAGAAGACCTTGCTCTATGATAAAAAAGGGGAGGAACATTATAATCTTATATCTGCTCTTCATAAGTCAATGAGAAATTCGGATTCTGATGCAGCAGTATATTGGCTGGCAAGAATGCTTGAGGCAGGAGAAGACCCTCTCTATGTTGGAAGAAGGCTTATTAGGTTTGCATCGGAGGATGTAGGCATGGCTGATCCAAAGGCACTTCAAATTGTAGTTGCAGCCTATGATGCAGTACACTACATAGGCATGCCTGAAGGAAGTGTAAATCTTACACAGGCAGTTGTATATTTAGCCCTGGCTCCAAAATCTAATTCTCTATACATGGCATATGAAAAAGCAAAGCTGGATGCTTCAAAAACCTTGGCAGAGGGAGTTCCAATGCATCTAAGGAATGCTCCAACAAAATTAATGAATCAGTTAGGTTATGGAAAGGGTTATAAATATGCACATGATTATGAAGACAAAGTGACAGATATGGAATGCTTGCCTGAAAACTTAAAAGGGATGCAGTACTATATACCAACCTCCCAGGGAATGGAGAAAAATATATCTGAGAAATTGAACTATATAAAAAGCTTAAAGAATAAGGAATAAAAATAGGTGCAGCCTAAAAAGGAGTAAACCTATGGAAACCTTTACACTAAGAGTGATTGAAATAATTAAAAATATACCTGCAGCAGGGTAATGACCTATGGACAGATTGCAGCATTAGCTGGAAGCCCAAGGGCTGCAAGACAGGTAGTTAGAGTTCTTCATTCATTAAGCGATAAGTATAAGCTTCCATGGCATAGGGTTATTAATTCAAAAGGAAATATTGCAATTAAGGATTATGAGGGACATGCTATTCAAAAAATGCTTTTAGTTAGTGAAGGAATAAACGTTACTGACAATGAGTTTATAGATTTGAAAAGATATCAATTTTATCCTGGCTTATAGTTATAACAAAAATTCTTTAACATCCTATGCATGATATATTAAATATAAGTGGAATATTTTTAAAAATCATAAAAATGAAACTATTAAGGAGTGGAAATATGAAATATGTAATAGACAGGTTTGAAGGGGAATATGCAATTTGTGAAAATGAATCAGGAGAGATGATAAAAATTAATAAGCATAGACTACCTTTAGGAGTTGTTGAAGGTGATGTAATTATAATAGATGGGGATAATATAACAATTGATAGGGATGAAACGAAAAAAAGAAAAGATAGAATAGAAAAGCTTATGGGAGAGCTTTGGAAATAAGATTAAAAAATCTAATATTTTAAGAAAAATTGAAGTTTTATCGCCGAATATATGCTATATATCTATAATATGGGTTACACATAAAAGGGGTAAATGTGAAGCACTGGCACTTAGCAGGTATATTGTCATTTTGAACATAGTGAAGAATCTAAAGCCCACTTTAGGGAAAGATTCTTCACTGCGTTCAGAATGACAGTTCTTTTACACTAATTCACACATTTAAATTATTAGCAATTACTTTTCTTTCAACTTTAGAAGCAATAATGGCAAAAATCAGGGCTGCGAAGAAAATTATAGAACTGCCTATGAATGGATAAATTGATTTTGCTTTATATAGGGTTCCTGCAATTATGCCCGAGGGAATTGCAATTATACTTATTATTCCCTGACAGGCTGAGAAAATTTTAGCTCTTTCACCTTCACCTATAACATTATTCCAAAGAGTATCCCTAAAAATATTCATCAGAATATTGCCAGAAGCAGTTAAAATTATACTTATTATAAAAATTATATATCCACCTGGCTTTACCATGAGGAATAGTATTGACCCAAGGGTTAATAGGAGTAGTCCATGAATTAATCCTTTTGAGCTTCGTTTTTTCATTAACCTCGGAATGAATATGAAATATACAAAGAGATTAACAACTGCTGAT
>JBEQBT010000101.1:0-11043 GCA_041639705.1 Clostridiaceae bacterium
ACGTTATTCTCAATGTAGTGGTGAACACTGTTCACCACTACGACGCATTACCACACATATGTAATAAGTCATATGGCTGCCACTTACGACGTATCACCATACTATTGTTCAACATAAAAAAATAAGGAACAGTTTCACTGTTCCTATATTTCCTTCTTAAATAGCCTGTAGGTTCTGTAATGAACTCCACCTGCTCCTTCTGCATCTCTTCTCATCGAAACGTTTATTTCTCCTATTGTTGAACCTTCTCCATACTTATATCCCTTTCTTTTTCCCGCTAGTAGAACATTATATAATATGGCGCTGCTTACTGCTTTTTTTCTAAATTCAGGTATTACAAATAGAACAAATATTCTTCCCCCATCTATCTTTTTTTTGTACTTTAAAAACTTTAAAAGCCCAAATGGCAAGAGTCTTCCATTCATTCTTATTAGCACTTGATTATAGTCAGGAAGTGCTATTCCAAAACCTATTGGGTTACCCTCTGACCTTGCAATATATATTAAATCCGGATCTGCCATTGCAACAATGGTCTTTCCCTCTGCTTTAATTTCCTCAAGGGTTGGTGGAGTTAAGTCCTCCCAGTCATCAGGCATAGCAATATCTAGAACTTTCTTTACATCTATCATTTCCTTTTCTATATGCTTTAAGTCTATTTTATCAACCTGAAAATTATATCTTTTCATAGCAAATTCAACAGGTTTTTCATATCTTACACTATCTACATTGATTATATCAAAGTAATAGGCAAATAAGTCTAAATGCTTTATAAAACCATACTCATCAAAAAAAGTCACATAGTATTCAGGGTTATATGAGTTCATTAACACAGGTGCTCCGTCAAAACCCATAACTAAAAGTCCTCTTGAATCATCACCATTAGTTGGTGAAATAGGACCCTTTACTATATTAATTTTTCTAATCCTTAACCACTCAATGGCTTTATCAAACAATGAAAATGCAACTGACCTATCATTTATTGATTCAAATAAACATATATATCCTTCACGCAGGTTTTTCTTTTCATTATAGGATTGATTTATTCCAACACATATTCTGCCAATTGGCTCGTACCCTCTGTAAGCCATGAAAAAAGCATGGGAACCACTCATAAACAGTGGATTATTTTTCCCTGTGAGGGTCTTTACCATATCACCTTTAAGTGGTGGTACCCAGTAAGGGTCATTCCTATATATTTTCCAGGCAAAGTCAACAAACCTTTTTAATCCTTTTTTATCTGTTATCTCAATAAGATCCATTATTTCACCATCTTCCTACCGATTCTATATCATAATATTTCTACAAATTTTTATAAAACCCTTCTAATGCAATATTTCCATCTGTATTACTATGAAACCGTATGTAATTTACTAAATGGGAAACCAACGTAAAAAGCCCCAAAATGGGGCCTATTAATTATAAAATTGCTGCAGTTATATCTCCAAGAGTATTAATAAAATTAAAATGATTAAAGTCAAATTCCTTTACTCGTGTGGACACAGTTAAATACAAAATACCCTTTACTTCCTGGGATTTGATTAATGGTGTAACAATTATGGATTGCCAGTCAGGAGTTCCTGTGAGAGCATCAAATTCGGATATATCATCCCAATCTACTCTGTAAACTCCCTGTTTTTCATTTATTACATTATTCAATATTTCAGAATTGTATCTTTTAACATCCACCCAATTTTCTTCAAACTTTTTACGTCCATATTTGTTTACAACAATTCCTTTTTCAACTATAAAAAGCATTCCATTTTGTGCTTCACTAATTTCTACAATTCTACCAAGCAATTTGTAAATCTTATCTTCCTTATTCATTTCTTCCTTAATCAATTCAATTAGTTCAAGCATTGCTAATACATTTCTATTATCTTGAATCATGTTTCCAGATACAATACCAGCAAGCCTATCCTTTCTTTTAATCTTATTAGATATTTGACTATTCCAAACTTGGCTCCTATTTCTTCCTGATTCCTTTGCTACATAGAGAGCTTGGTCTATTTTTTCAATGAGCTCCTGCTCCATTTCACCATGCTCAGGATATGATGCAACACCCAAACTCATTGTAATAGGATATTTATCTCCCAATATTTTAGCCTTTTCAACCTTAACCCTTAGCTTCTCTGCAATGTTTTGTGCATCATATTTGGTTACTCCTGGAAGTATTATTACAAACTCTTCTCCTCCATATCTTCCGCAGGTATCCTCTTTTCTTATGTTCTTTTTAACAACACTACATATTTCGCTTAATACCTTGTCACCCTTTTGATGTCCAAATTTATCGTTAATATTTTTAAACTTATCAATATCAAACATTATTAAAGAAAATTGTCCATTATTTTTACTTGACCTTTCTAATTCTTCCTTTAGAATATCCTCAAGATACTTTCTTGTAAAGACTCCAGTTAGCTTATCAATAGATGCGATAATCTTTAATTTATAATTATCAATAATAATTTGAATCAGGTTTCTTAGCTGGCAACATTGATTAAATGCTTGGAGATTGAAATTATTCAGTATTCTATCGGAGTCGATATATAAGTATCCAATAATCTGCTCCTGCATTGTAATGCTCTTCCTACGGTCCTCATTTTCAGATAATATTTCATAACCCATGGTCTTAAGAATAGGTATACATATAACTGCCTTAATTCCAATGGGTAAAATATCTACATCCAGGTTTCTTCCTTCATTAATTCTTTCTGCAATGAACAGAGGTTCTTTTGTGGAATTTACCTTCTCTATAATAAACTTAATATTGGTAATATCCATATTGTTATTGTTATCCTTAGATGCAACAACACTCATATCTTGATTTTCCCCAACTAATATAATATACGAACGTGTTGCTAGAGTTAACTTTGCCGCAAGCTTTGCAATAAGATCAAGATCATTTATAGAGTTCCCGGATAAATTATTAATAACACCATTTATGTTTTTTATATCTTTAGGCAGTATATAATCATAATCCTTTTCTGCTGCTATAATAAATTGTTTATTTGTCAGAATTCCAAACAAATCCTTATATTCAAACAAATTATTGAGAGTTTCAATAGTAAGGTTGTTTGACATAATATCATCCAATGCGGTATTGAAGGTTCTGCCATTATATATTCTGTTAATATCGATTAGTCGTTTAAATGAATGCATATAATTTAAAGTCATCATATAGTCTAATCTATATTCCTCAGGAATCTGAATGGCAAATTTCTTTATTATTTCGCATGCTTCAAAATAGTATTTAATAGCACTGTAATACTCCTTTTGCCCAAAATAATAATTTCCCAGGGAATTAAAAATGAATATTTCGTACCTATTTAAGCCTTCCTTTTTTGCCAACTCTAATGCTTCTTCAAGAGACTTTATCTTGGCTGCACCCTTTTCAAAAATACTCCTTGAATAAAGAGTCCTAACTCTTACCCTATCCAAATCTACTTTTCTTGACAATTCATTTGCCTCTTCAAATAGCTCCAAGGCTTGGCCTAAATTACCAATGCCCTTTGATATAGCGCCAAGAGTATATAAATTATTTATTTTCTCTGTTTCTGAAACATATTTATTATTAATATTTCTAATTCTTTTTATGCCTTCACCAATTAATTTACTATCATGATCTTTTGAAATACTTATGAATTGGAGAAGTATTTCTGTATGCCATTTGAATATAAATTCATCATTTTTATATATTTCAAATGCCTTTAATGCATAATCCTCAGCTTTATCAAAACTTCCAAATGTATAAAACAATTCTCCGCCTATTCTATAAAACTCACCCATAAAGCCTTTTCTTTGAAATGGATAATTTTCAAGCTCCACTATGGCATCGTTAAAATACTCATAGGCATCTCTATATTTATACAGTTTTAAGGAAACCTTGCATAAACTAACATAGGAGTAGAAAACTTGTGCTTCAAAGCCTACTCTTTGAGAAAGTTCAAGTGAACTTTTATGATATTGGAGAGATTTATCAAATTCTTCATTATCATAATAGCACTCTGCTAAATTACTCTCAGCATTTAGCTGTAAATCTATAATATTATATTTTTCACATATTTCCTTCATCCTATTATAAACATTTATTGATTCTTCAACATTCTGATGGAAATCCCCATAAATTACACCCATATTATTAAGAGATAAAGCAATACCCCTAGGATTGTTAATCTCCTCAAATAATTTTATACTTTTATTGAATATAGCAAGAGCATCATCTGCCAGTGATTGTTCAATATAGACTATTCCAATTTGATTATAAAATTTAGCCTCCAATTCAATGTATTTACCACGACATTTATCAATATTTTCATTGTATAATTTAATAACCTCATCAAATTGTTGTTTATTGAAATAAATACGTGAAAGGGTTAATTGGGCTTTTAAATAACCCTCTTCATAATCAACTCTAGGGTAATATTCCTCTACTAGCTCAATATATTTGCTTCCCTTTTCAAGGTCATTTTTTTGTACATATATTTCTGCAATTTTATTAAGTGCATCAATACAATTTTTATAACAACCTATTGATAATGCCAGTTTATAGGAGCTTTCATAATAATCTACCGCTTTAATATTATTTCCTATCTCATTATGAATGTCCCCAATTTTTAATAGTATTCCAATCTTTTTTTGGCTTTTGGAATCAACATCAAACATAGAAAGAGCTCTTTCAAGTTTTTTTACAGCTTCATTTCTAAATTGAAGGTTCTCCATACTTATTGCAGTTTCAAAGCAATATTCTATTGCCTTATCCCTTTCATCTGCTTTTTCAAGATGATATAGCAGTTCTTCCTTATTCTCTCGACCTTCCTTTGCATATTGTCTTTCTAAAAATTGTGCTGCAATTCTGTGTTTCTCTTTTCTCTCTATATTATCCAATTCATCATATATAAATGTTTTTACCCCTCTGTTATGCAAGTCATAAGTATAACCCCAGTCTTCAAGCTTTATATCTAGTATTCCCTTTTTAACCATAAACTCAAGCTTGTCTTCAACTAGAGACTCATCGATTAAAAGCACTTCAGATATAGCAGTTACTGAAACCGAGGTATTAAATATAGATATTACTTCAAGTATTTCAGTACTTATGCTATCTAGATTCTTAAGCTGATTCAGAACAGCTTGATAAATATTCGAGGGAAGAGGAATTTTGTCATAATCATCTATTTTCACGTCCCAGCTTCCATTTATATCATTTATATATAATAGCTTCTCGGCACACAAATTCTTGATGACCTCTTCAATAAATAAAGGATTTCCATAGGTCTCTGTATATATTCTTGTTGCAAGTTTCATGGGTATGTTAGGAAGTCCTAGAATATTTTTAATCATATCTGCTGTTTCCTCTATATTAAAACTTCCAAGAACAATATCCTGTACTTTTTTAATAGCTTTTATTCTTTGTGATAGCATAATAACTTTATTACTCTCATCATCATTCTTATCACAATAGCCTAGAAGAATAATTACTCTATGATTCTGTGTGTTCATAACTATATACTCAAGAAGCTCCATATTTTCATCATTAACAAGATGAATATTATCAAGAATAAACATTGCTGGCTTATTCTTGGTACACTCTTTAATGAAGCTTAAAATTCTGTTAAAAGCATAAAGTTTTTCCTTCTCACTTTTAAAATTAAAATATGAATCTTTCCCTGATTCAGGATCTATTTCAGGAATTATTCTAGCTAGCTCCTTACCATAGTGTTCTATTAGCTCCATATCACATTTAGACAACAATTGCTTGATTAATTCAACAATAGGTCTACTACTATTAACCTTCATGTTTCTTCCCTTAAGATTATGATAAATATCCATCTTCTTTAATGCAAAAATATGCTTTATTTCATTAAGGAATCTAGTTTTACCAATACCATGCTCTCCATGGATAAAAATAATATTACCTAGTGTCTTACCTTTATCAATCATTTCATTGGTATCTAATATTTTTTTAATTTCTCTATCTCTTCCTACTATTTTTGTTTTATCAGCAATTTCTTCAAGCTCATTTTTTATAAAAGGCTTGTACTTTGTATTTAGTATTTTATTAATCTCCTCAATTATCTCATTTACACTGTTATATCTTTTATCTGGAAACTGATTTGACATTTTCTCAATCATTTCAACTATATTTTTTTTATTATAATTGCTATTAGCAAATAGTATATTTCCTTTACTATTTTTTATATTATTAATAACTTGCCTAAAATTTATATCAGTTAATTTATCCATAAAATTAAATAATACAAATAAAACTCCCATGGAATAAATATCTGAAGAAGCTGTTGGTTTGTTTCCATATAAAATTTCAGGAGCTTTAAATTGAAACTGTGCTTTCTTTTGGAGCCAATACATATGCTTTTCCAATTCAACAGTAGCAATATCCTTTAATTTTACATCATATTCACTATTAAGGTTTCTTATATAAATATTAGATAAATTTATTTCTCCATATACAAAGCCCCTTATGTGTAGATAATTAACTGCTTGACATACTTTAAAAAATATATCAATTTTTTTATCTTCTTCAATTTTATCTGGAAAATCCAATATACTTATATAATTCTCCAGGCTATCCCTAGCATAAAAATATTTTTTTACCTGAAGCTGTTTTCCATCATATGAATCAATAACCCCAAAGCTATGGAGTTTTGTAATTCTACAGCTATTAATAGATGAAAGGCTCAAACATTCAGAAGTAAAAAAGGACCTTAAATCCTCAGTTACATTATCATGATTAAAAATATTTAACTCTACCTTTCTATTTTCCTTTAATAAATCAGTAGCAATATAGGATGAGATTAGTTGATTTTGATTTAAATTTTTTATTACTCTATATCTATCATTTATTAATTCCATTAATAATCCCATCCTTTCTAGAAAGTGAACTCGTCCAGCTAAAGCTGACATTGAGACTTTAGAGGGGGACTCTACCCCCACCAAAGTAGGCAATGGTACTCCCACTTATAGAAGTGGGAGTCTTGAAAGTGGATAAATCTCTATATTATCAATTTATTTTTAATTTTAGCATATTTTAGCATAATGTCTAGCCATAATTATTTAATGATTCTACAGATTTTATTAAAATCCTTCTAATTAATGAGTCATTATAACAATAAATACATAAATAATTTAATATTTATCTCACTTTGTACAAGTTCATTTCGAATATTTCTCTTACTTTATTCAAATCCTTTGTATTACTTAAAGCAAGAATCAGTTTTATTCTAGCTTTTTGACCTGGAAGAATATCTGCCATAATTATACCTAGATTCCTCAATTCCTTCCCTCCTCCATGATATCCATAGGAATCAAGAACTCTACCTTGATAACATCTTGAAGTCAATACAACAGCTATACCAGTATCTATTGCTTTCTTTACTCTATCTACCATTTCAGGTGGAATATTGCCTCTTCCGAAGCCTTCAATAACTAATCCCTTTGATCCCTTATTGATACAAAAATCAATAAACTTTGCATCCATTCCAGCTGTACACTTTATCAAATCTACCCTGGTTTCAAGTTCTTTAATATCTATATGCTGTTTTTTTATACTTTCTCTATAAAATAGCACTTTATTATTATCAACTATGCCAATAGGGCCAAAGTTTGGAGACTGAAATGCATCTAGACTCATTGAATTTGCCTTTGTAACCTCACTTGCACAATATAACTCATCATTAAAGCAAACCATAACCCCTCTATCCCTAGACTCATCTGAAATAATAGTACATATTGAAGCAGCCAGGTTTGCTGGGCCATCATATCCAAGCTCCGAACTGTTTCTCATTGATCCAGTTACTACAACTGGCTTTGAACTTTTTAATGTTAAATCAAGAAAATATGCCGTTTCTTCCAAAGTATCAGTTCCATGGGTTACTACAACTCCAGCCATATCCTCTCTAGATAATAGTTTACTAATATACTTGGAAAGCTCAAGCATAGTATTAGGAGTCATGTGTGGTCCTGGAAGATTAGAAAAGGTATAGGATTCAATTTGTGCATAGTTTTCTATTCCTGTTACCATAGACATTATTTCTTCACCTGTTAAAGTAGGAACAGCAGCTTTAATTCTAGGGTCAACCGTCATAGTTATTGTTCCGCCATTAAATACAACTGCAACTTTTTTCATTTTGCTTCCTCCTAAGAAATTTTAGTATGTTCAAATATTAATTCTTCAAAATTCCTTAAATTTATACTTTTATTATGCATATGTGACAATATTTATTTTACATCTATTCTTGTAAGTTTAAAACAAAAATAAAAAGGCTGTCTCAAAATATTTTCTTCTCCTAAAAATTGTGCTTAATAGCTAGAATTGTCATTCTGAATGTAGTGAAGAATCTTAAAGATCCTTCACTACGTTCAGGATAACAAGCACAAATTATGATTTTTTAGTAATTTTGAGGCAGCCTTTATTACTTTAATGAATACTAATCCAGTAAATAATATTCTCCATTACTTCATCCCTATTTATCTCATTCAACATCTCATGTCTTCCATCTTTATAGAACTTATAGCTTACGTCCTTTATTCCCAATTTTTTATATTCTTCAATCAAGCCTGCAACAGTCTTACAATTTTTACCTACGGGATCCTTTTCCCCTGAAGTAAAATATACGGGAAGTGACTTTGGTATCTTCTCCATGATTTCCGCCCTGTGCATTTCCTTGAGTCCTATTAAGAAATCATAGAAAAATCTAGCTGAAAATACCCCTCCACAAAGTTTATCATTTATGTATTTATCAACTTCCTTCTCATCACGACTTAGCCAGTCGAAAGGAGTTCTTGTAGGCACAAATTCCTTGTTATAGCTTGCAAAGGTCATTTTATTCATGGTTTCGCTAGGTGTTTTGACTCCAATCTTTACTACCTGTTTTTTAGCCATGTATATACCTAAATTAAGTATAAAGCCTTGCTTTCCAGATGTTCCTGATAGTATAACACCATATAATTCACTACCATATAAAGCTATATACATCTGAGAAAGCATCGAACCCATACTGTGTCCAAATAGATATACAGGAAGCCCAGGCTTTTCTCCTTTTATTATTGCTGTAAGTTCCTTCATGTCCTTTACCATCCAGTTAAATCCATCTTCACCACAATAGCCAACATTTTCAATCTTTCCAGCAGTTTTTCCATGCCCCCTATGATCATTTGCATATACAATATACCCTGCTGCTGTAAGCTTCTCAGCAAACCTTGCATATCGTGCTGCATGCTCCGCCATTCCATGGGAGATTTGAATAACTCCCTTAGGAATACTCTCTCCTTCAGGTTCCCATTTATAAACAAATATTTCTACACCGTCCCCATCCTTGAATGAAAAGTTTTTTTCAATCATACTTCCCACCATCCTCAATATTACTAACTTCATACTAATCCTATTTATTTTGTAATTCAACAAAATAGTTGTATTATTGTGAACTATTGATTATAAATATTATTTTTTAAGACTTAAGATAGTATTGAACTGCAATTAGCATTTCGACTAGATAGACTTGGCATCTGTTATATAGATTGTAAGGTGTTTAAATATAGGATGTTTTTTGGTATACTATTTATACATTAATAATATTTATCATATAATTGACTTTTTTACATTCCCTTGTATATCATATATATAATATGGATTGTATAAAAACATCATAACTATAGAGGAGTGAATAAAATGATTGGAAATACCATTAGAACACGATATGCTCCAAGTCCGACAGGTTACATGCATGTAGGTAATCTGAGAACTGCATTATATGCCTATTTAATTGCAAAGCATGAAAATGGTGCTTTTATTTTGAGAATAGAGGATACAGATCAAGGAAGGTATGTTGAGGGAGCTGTTGAGGTTATATACAACACATTAAGGCTTACAGGGCTTAAACACGATGAAGGTCCAGACGTTGGAGGACCTGTAGGACCCTATGTTCAAAGTGAAAGGAAAGGCATCTACTTAGATTATGCCAAATTGCTAATTGATAAGTGTGAGGCATACTACTGCTTCTGTGATGAGGAAAGGCTTGAAATACTAAGGAAAGAAGCAGAGGAAAAAAAGGTTACCTTTACATACGACAAGCATTGTCTGCATCTTTCAAAGGAAGAAATAGAAAGAAAGCTTGCTGCTGGAGAACCTTATGTAATAAGACAGAATAATCCGAGAATAGGAACAACCTCCTTTGAGGATGTTATATATGGAACAATAACAGTTGACAATTCCGAGCTGGATGATATGATTCTTATAAAATCCGATGGACTTCCAACATATAATTTTGCAAATGTTGTTGATGACCACCTTATGGGAATTACCCATGTAGTAAGGGGAAATGAATATCTATCCTCCTCCCCAAAATATAACCGTTTGTACCAGGCATTTGGATGGGAAGTGCCAATTTATGTACACTGCCCACCAATAATGAAAGATGCTCATACAAAACTAAGTAAGAGAAATGGGGATGCTTCATTTGAAGATTTACTTGCCAAGGGATATTTAAAGGATGCTGTATTGAATTACGTGTCCTTGCTTGGATGGAATCCTGGTAATAACCAAGAAATATTTTCACTTGATGAATTAATCAAAGAGTTTGATTATAAGAATATAAATAAATCACCTGCAATATTTGATACGGAAAAATTAAATTGGATGAACGGTGAATATGTAAAAAAGCTTTCCACCGAGGAATTCCATAGTGCAGCTCTTCCCTACTATAAGAGTATTGAAGGCAAGGGTTTAGAACTGGTTAAAATAAGTCAACTACTTCATAGCAGAGTTAATGTTTTAAATGAAATACCAAGCCATATAGATTTCCTTGAGGAGCTTCCAGATTACTCAATAGAACTTTATCTTCATAAGAAAATGAAAACTACCTATGAAAACTCTCTGCAAAGCCTTCAAAGCATTCTATCAATTCTAGAGGATGTTACTGAATGGAATAATGAAGCTCTTTATAATACAATGACAGCTTTAGTTGAAAAAATGGGGATTAAAAACGGTCAGCTGCTGTGGCCAGTAAGAACTGCACTTTCGGGGAAAGCTTCGTC